>CAXTJJ010000245.1:0-8993 GCA_964244155.1 uncultured Spirosoma sp. | reverse complement strand
AGTTTGCCCGTGGTCAATACCTGCACGCGTCCCCCAGTGAAAGTTACCCCTGCCCCATCGCCAAAGTACCAGTTTGTAAAGCTGGTTGGCGACTGCGCCCTGCCGCAAATACCAATGCAATCAAGGACTAAAAGCAGTATTATAAACCGCAAGGCAATGCACCTTGCTACCAATAGTTTCCGGCTGGTGTAGCTGTAGTCCATGAAGCGTTGAGTCGATTTTACCGAAAATATACAATCGAATTAGCATTTCTTCATAGACCCCGTAGTCAATAATCTGGTTGTATTATTCTGAATATAGTTAGGACATTTTGGTTACTGCCGTCGATCTGCATCTGAAAAGGGCCACCCGCATTCATCGACGACAACTGTACTTTTCACTTCCCATCCTGTCCGGTAACTGTCTGGCTGGACTATCCATTGAAGGTAAGGCGCACTTTCTCACCCGATTTGGCCCAACCCCAGATGTTTACGGGGGTCTCACGCTGCAACACCATTCCATCGCTCACCAACCGGGGGAGCCGAATCTGACCGAAGCCTGTATGGTGCGACAGCAGGAAAAAACCGACATATAAAACGTACACCCAGGCAGAGAAAGAGGATTTCATATCGGCAGGAAAGCCATGTTTGAGTGAAGACATATATCCCTTAGGTCGATCTGACTGAACAGTTCACTGTTGATCAATTGCCTTGTATTGCTATTGATGGTCAGATTGTCTTTCGTTGCTCTGGTTACTGCTGCGACAGACAGGTTTAGTAGCTTTGCCAAGTCATTAACAGGCGTTTCTTTATTCCTAACAGGCAGCAGGCATATGCTATACGCGGTGGCTCTGCCAAGCGGGCATCCGGTCGAAGTCGTTTACCTGGCTATAAAGCTATATTTTTTGAAAATCCTGCAATCGGTTACAATAATAAAAATCAGTGGAAACTTCATACCAATTCCGGTAACAACCATGCTTTGCGAAGCTATTGCTTCAACGAAAGTGAGTTTAAATGCGTACAAGCTTAATATCTTGTCCTTTGCTTTTTATAATTTCTGAGTACCAGTTATCAGGAGAGCTAATCTGATCCTGCCCGAACTTCACTTACTTAAACATCATGACACAATCTCAGACAAAATGGTCCCGACGGGACCTCCTGACAACCCTAACCGGGGCAGGAGCAGCGATGATGCTGAACCCAGTGTTCGCCTGGGCAGTCGACGAAATCGACCCAAAGGTTGCTGCAATCGTCGCGAAAACGATTGGCGTAGATACCCACAATCATATTGATGTTCCCTTCACTGCAGCCGAGGTGCCCGGTCCGGCTATCGATCTGACCGGGCAGATGAAACAGTCGGGCTTATCGGCTATATGCATGACCTTTGCTGTTGACCGACCCGCGCTTGTCAACCCTGGAGACGCCTACGAACGGTTCAAAAATGGACTGGCTTCGATGGACAAGATACTGGAAAGCAATACCATAAAGCGTTCCCTGACTATGGCAGACCTGCGTGCAGCCCATACCAAACACCAGCCAACCGTTATCCAATCGGTGGAGGGCGGCCACTTTCTGGAAGGACAGGTGGAGCGGCTGGACGAGGCCTATAGCCGGGGCTTGAGACACCTCGGGCTGCTACATGACAATGATGCCTCTGTGCCCTTGGGCGACGTGTACACCAACCCCGCCAAACTCGGCGGGCTGACGGCGTTCGGCGCGGAAGTGATCAAGGCATGTAACCGGTTAGGCATTCTCATCGATCTGGCCCACGGTAACCCGGAAATGGTGAGCGCTGCCCTCAAATTGGCAACCCATCCCGTACTTATTTCGCATACGGGTCTGGATACTAGGTTGGGGCAGAATGAGCGCATGGCCAACATGATGCGGCCAAGACTCATCAGTAAGGAACAGGCTAAAATTGTTGCCGACGCGGGGGGCGTGATTGGTGTATGGACACACTTAGCTGATTCTCCACTGGAGTACGCTCAAAATGTCCGTGCGTTAGTGGATGTTATTGGAATCGACCATGTGTGTATTGGCACCGATACCAAGCTGGCCGTACCTTCCAGCCCGCCCAACGACCCGAATGGAGGTCAGAGACGCGAACGAATCGGCGAACGCACGAACCTGGCCTGGCAGGACCAGAAGGCTGGATTTTACTACGCCGTCGTCGATGCGATGGTAAAGACAGGTTTCACTGAAGATGAAATTGGCAAGGTAGGCGGGGGCAATTTCTGCCGCTTGTTCGATGCCGCTACGTCCGGTCACCGCTGACCTTTGACTGGTGGACCAACGCCTGTTGAAGCAGTTTTAAGCTTGCAAAGATTCTCCCGACCAGAGACCGATAGTCAGCGGGTCGGGAGAAGAAGACTAAGGTTACTTTTTGAAAATACGATAGAGTCGGCCCTGATCCGTAATGGCGTATAAAGCCCCGTCATTGCCCTGCGTAACGTCTCTAAAACGCTGGTACTGATCGGCCAGCAGCCGCTCCTCGCCCACTACCTTATTGTTCTCAATGATGAGCCGAACGATGTGCATGCCACTCAACGACCCAACAAAGAGGTTATTTTTCCACTCAGGCATGGCTTCGCTACTGTAGAATGTCATCCCGCTGGGCGATACCACCGGGTCCCAGTAATACACTGGCTGTTCCAATCCGTCCTGCTGCTGAATTCCCTGGCCTACTTTTTCGCCACTATACTCAATGCCATAGGTAATGGTTGGCCAGCCATAATTTTTGCCGGGTTGAATCCGGTTGATTTCATCGCCCCCACGTGGGCCAAACTCACCTTCCCACAGGTCGCCCGTAGCGGGGTTGAGAGCCAGACTCTGCACGTTGCGGTGGCCATATGAATACAACTCCGGCCGGGCACCGGTCTGTCCGGCGAAAGGATTGCCGGGAGCAGGCTGACCATCTTTGGTAATTCGAATAACTTTACCAAGTCCGGAGTTAAGTGATTGAGCCTGCGGCCGGGTAACCAGATCCGAGCGCTCACCGGTGCTGATAAATAGATTGCCGTCCTGACTGACGAGAATACGACCGCCGTAATGCAGCGTACCCTTATAGGCCGGGGTGGCGCGGTAGATGACCGTAACGTTCTCGATTTTTTTCTCGTCGGCAGATAGCTTCCCTTTCGCCACAGCCGTCAAATTACCGTCAGGCCGAGGTTCAGAAAACACCCAGTAGACCATACGACTGGTTGCAAAATCGGGATCGACCCGAACGCCCAGTAAACCTCCCTGACCCGACGAATTTACCGTCGGCAAGCCCGTAATCGGGGCACTGACCTGACCGGCTGGCGTTACCAGCCGCATCGTACCTTCCCGCTCGGTGATGAGCAGCCGCCCATCGGGCAGGCTAGTAATACCCCATGGACTTTTGAGTGCTTCGGTCAGGACTTTACCCTCGTATGGGGTGGCCGTTTTAACGCTCCCAATCCGGGTCTGACCCGAAAAGGCCGGTTGATAATTCGAGTTAGGTGCTTTGGTTTCGACCGGTGCTGTAGTACTGCTGGTCGGCACGGTGCGGCTATCGGCTGAATTCTGACCGTAGGCCGTCAGCGCGCTAACCGCTAAAATGACCAGCATGGATGTGGCCTTTATTCGTTCGTTTTGCATGATGTTGGTTTATTGCTATACATTAGGATACTGGCCAATGTTGTTTGATGACTGGGTCATTCACTGGTTTGGTGCCATTCAAAGCATTGTAGCGGGCATAAAATTCGGCACGGCCAATTACTGACGGTCATCGGGGAACGTTACCGGGTCAAAGTTAGGCGAAATTAGAATACCCAGCCGTATATTTGGGTTCGTTACCCCAGCCCGAATGGTTCATGGCAAAAGTAAACGCGGTGCGAACCAGCCAGAGCAGATATGACCCGGTTGATTGATAAAGGCATAGTGACCATTTTTTATCAGCAACGCGTTTCTGCCGACTCAGGTGGCTGAAGGACCTCTTAAACCTCAATAGTCTTACCTTTCGCTGTCCACTCCTGGACAGCGATTTGTCCGCTTCTGGACAGTGTCAGCCGCCCCGTCATGGGTATGATTGCCTTGAGGCTGGTTTTTAGTGCTGGCACCAGATTTGATCCAGCTAGTTTTTCTATGGATGCGTGACGAGCACATGTGACTACTATCGGCGCCTTCAGGTTAGCCGGCTGTCAGGCGGTACGAAGACCAGGATTTGCTAACTTTTTATCAATTGGACCATGATCGGAAGCTATATCAAAACATCAGCACGCAACTTAATGCGCAGCAAGCTGTTCTCCTTCATCAATGTTGTTGGACTTGCCATCAGTATGTCTGTCGGATTACTGCTGATCGCCTTCGTACTCGACCTGCGTTCATACGACAAGTTTCATAAGAATGGTGAGCGTATCTATCGCATCACCAGCATACAGACGGCAAATCGTAAACAAAGCCAAGCGAGGCCCGGCCAGTCGAGGCCCGGCCAATCGAGGCCCGGCGACAAGTTTGCAACTGCATCCATAAAAACGGGGAAGCTGATCCATCAGAACGTGACTGGCATTGATGAGGTAGCCATTCTGCGCAACGATTTTTCGCAGGACGCAATCGTGGGCGACAAAGTTCTCCCGATCAAGGGTTTCTGGGCAGATCCGTCCCTGTTCAGGGTATTCACGTTTCCGATGCTGGAAGGTAATCCCGAAACGGCACTGAAAGATCCTTACTCGATCGTTCTTACAGAGACGGCTGCGAAAAAGCTCTTCGGCAGCCGGTCGGCGCTGGGAAAGGTGATCACGTTCGATGCACTCAGCTACCGGGTGACCGGTGTCATGCAGGATGTTCCCTTCTTTTCACACATCAACTTTGAAGCGTTGGTATCGCTCTCAACGGCCGAGCAGCTCAACAGGAACAAAGACTTCGATAAATGGACAAAGATGTCGTCGAACTTCGTATATGTCCTGCTGTCTCCAGCGGCCGACATAGCGTCGATCCAGTCGCAGCTCGACGTCCTGGCAACGGAGGAAAATCTCGCCGAAGAAGACACGAAGATTCAATTCGAGCTTTTGCCTTTATATAACATTGTTGTCGGCGAGAATCTCCGACGTTCCGAGGGAGGGGCTGGCTATACAGGCCCTCATATTCCTCCAACAGTACTCTGGATACTCGGCGGGCTGGCACTTGTTGTAATCCTGTCAGCCTGTTTCAACTATACCAATCTGTCGATGGCACGAGCCATGCGCCGTTTTAAGGAAGTTGGCCTCCGCAAAGCGATTGGTGCGGCAAAAAGCCAGATATGGCAGCAGTTCCTGGTGGAAGCGATCATGATCGCCCTGACAGCCCTTCTTCTTTCCTACATCATCTTTCTGGTATTGCGGCCCCAACTGATAAACCTGGCTCCGGAGATGCAGCGTACCGTGAAGCTCGAGCTTACCTCGTCTATGGTCATAACATTCATCCTCTTTTCGGTCATGGTAGGGCTTATTGCCGGTTTCATGCCTGCCCTGTTCTTTTCAAGAGTCAGCGCAATCAGTGCGCTCAGGAATATGTCGGCCCGGAACCGCACCGGCCTACCACTAGCTTACCGGTCGGTAAATGTATTCAAACAGCTAACCTTCCGACGTGCTCTGGTGGTGATTCAATACACGCTCACACTGATCTTTATAACAACTACTGCCATTGGCTATGTGCAGTATAAAAACATACTTTCCTTCGACCTTGGATACCATACAGAGAACATTCTGAACATCAATATGCAGGGTAACAAACCGGACCCGTTTCTGAAGGAGCTGAGCGAGATACCGGAAGTAACGGCACTGTCGCGGTCATTAATAATTACCAGTGTTGGGAATGCCTGGGGCGGCTATATGAAATACACCGATTCGCGCGACTCCGCGCTGGTTCTGACCAACCACGTCGACGAAAACTACCTGGCTTTACATGAATACAAGCTCATTGCCGGAGGAAATTTCAGGGCACGGCCTACAACAACCGAAGCCGCCACAGAAGTAATTGTGAATCAGCAAGTTTTAAAACGTTTTAATATTAGCAGCAACCATCCCGAGAAAGCAATCGGGAAAGAGGTTTTATTCAGTAGTTTCCACGGAACACGCCGGATGACTATTGTGGGCGTTATGAAAGACTTTCATTATGGCAAGGTCGACAACCTCATTGAGCCGGTGGCATTTATGTTCTGGACGCCCGATGACAGAGCCATCATCAATGCTAAAATACAAAGCAAAGACATGCTGGCAACCCGGGCCAAGATCGAGTCTGCATGGAAGAAGATTGATCGTGTTCATCCCTTTCAGGCCAAATTTTACGACCAGGAAATAGAGGATGCCTATAGCGAACTTTCTGCCATCATCAAGATTATTGGCTTCCTTTCATTCCTAGCCATTTCGATTGCATCGATGGGCTTGTTCGGTATGGTGGCCTTCACGACCGAAACCCGGCTGAAGGAGATCAGCATCCGTAAAGTGATGGGCGCAAGTGCCGGCCACCTAGTCTACTTGTTAAGCCGCAGTTTTCTTGCACAGTTGTCACTATCGGCACTTATCGCACTGCCCGTAACGTACCTTTTCTTTGAGAAGGTTGTGCTCACCAATTTTCCGTATCACGCCCCCGTGCAGGTTGCCGAGTTATTCATCGGCCTGGTGGCGGTATTGCTGATCGCGTTCATTATGATCGGATCGCAGACACTGAAGGCAGCGAAAAGCAATCCGGTAGAAGTTCTGAAGAGCGAGTAAGCGTCAACGATTACCCTGTCTGGCATAATTCGATTGCATTTTCATGTTTTGTGAGAAGCAGACTTTAGCGGTGTGAATTGTAGGCTGGCCATCACCCCAATCAGGCACTACCCCATGTCGGCCCCCTTAAACTTCGTGGGCGTATACGCAAAATAATGTTGAAATACCTGGGCGAAATACGAGTGGGAGCGTCAACAAACCTGCTGCCTGACGGATTTGCTTTGTTACCGGACAATTCAGGGGAAACAAAACACTGAATCGTCCGGTAACGAGCTTATCAATATGCATTGAGTATGACGTCTGCTTCAATTCCTTTTGATGCAAGGGCAGCTAGCTGTCCTCACTATACTGGCCAACCATGGCATAGAAACAGGCAGGATGGCACTTTATAATAAAAAATAGAAACAAACGGAATCTGAAAACGTTTTCTTGCCGTTTGAGTGCGCCCCCCTGCTGAATACACAGTCAACTCGTTGCTTATTATGCCTTTAGAACACCCGTTATCCGAATCAGAAGACGAACATCCAGTTGCAGCCAGGCGTTCGGCACTTTTGGTGGGCAGTCTGCCCTTTGCCGACGAAGAGAAGTGCATGAAACGCGCCCTCAATGCCCTCGGGCCGGTGCTGTTTTGCCTGCCCGACGGTGAGATCGGCGAGAAAACGCCCGCCTTCCCGAAAGGCAACCGCATTGCCTGGGTAGTTTACGCCATCGAAAAGCTAACCCAGGATACCGCCAGCTGGCAGGTTGTTAAAGTACCCAAACGGAGTAAAGACGACGGTATGGCTGTTGATTATGACAGCTTTCAAAAGCTGAAACCCCGCCATTCTCCCGCTGAGATGCCCAGGCATGTGCGGCTGGGGTATGACGATTTTTTCCGGCGCAGTTATCCCATCTTCCAGAACCTGCGTAGTCAGCATGGGCTGCCCGGTTTGAAATTTCAACTCGGTGTCCCAACTGGTTTTGCGATGGGCTTTGCGTTTGCCAGCCCCATTACCTGGCTGCGGTATACCTACGCGTTCAACACGGTAATTGCCCGCGAAATCAACGCAGCACTGGCCGAAGCGGGCGACGATTTGATCATACAAATCGAGGTGCCGCCCGAACTCTACGCAGCGTATAAACTGCCCGCTCCGCTATTGAGTCTCGCCCTGCGTCCGATTTTAAATTTGCTGGACAAGATTACGCCCGGTGCACAGATCGGGATGCACCTGTGCCTTGGTGATTTCCACAACGAAGCACTCGTACACCCCAAAACGCTGGACAAGATGGTGGCATTCTCTAATTTACTGGTGCAGGCATGGCCCCGGCAACATCAACTGGCCTACGTTCATTACCCGTTTGCAGAAGGGGGCGTCGCACCAACGACCGACAGCCGATACTACGCGCCCCTAGCCGACATTCACTTGCCGGTTGGCACCCGTTTCGTGGCGGGTTTTGTACACGAAAAGCGCACGCTGGCAGAAAATCGACACATCCTGGACAGCATCGAAACCGCCCGCGGGCAAACCGTCGATATCGCCTGTTCCTGCGGCCTGGGTCGCCGGACGCCGGAGACGGCCACCGAGCTGCTATCACTCATAGCACGACTGACGCAGGCATAGCCTTTCGCCAATGTCTCACAGATAACAGAAAACAGGCGCTTTTCAATCAACTCTACTGTACGGCTTTCACGGTGTAACCTTTCTTTCTAAGCAGATTCACGACCCCTTTTTCGTTGCCTAAATGCCCGGCCCCGAAGGCAAAAAAAGTTGGCTTTTCTTTGGCAGCTTTCTCGATCACCGGAATCCAGCTTATATTACGCTGGCCAAGTAAATTGTCCTCAAACTCGGCCATATCGCCAAACTTGCTATTTTTCATCAGGGCATTCAGTCTGGTCATATCGTTGGCTTTGTAAGCCGCCAACAGGTCGGCAAACTCTTTTTTGGCTTCGTCAGGCATCTTTACCATGTCGACTAGCCCTTTCAGCTGCTCTTTCATTGGAATCTTGTCCAGAGCCGCCAGCTGTGCATCGACGGTTTCCAGCCCCAGCACTTCTTTTTTGTCTTTAGCCGCCATTTCGGCGAAGGTCATGTCATAGGAAGCAGGTTGACAGGGCAGTAATGTCATGTACATCAACGACATAAGTCCAATCGGCTTCAGCATACCCACCTGCGCCAGGCCCATGTTCATTTTCTGCTTAAGGTAGGTGTCCAGTAAGGTATAGTCCTCAGGAGAAAGCCAATCTTTAACGGTTTTTCCCCCGGTCATGATCATGGCTTTCTGCATGCTACCCATCAGTGCCGGATCATCCAGATCAAGTTCCAGG
>CAXTJJ010000244.1:0-8998 GCA_964244155.1 uncultured Spirosoma sp. | reverse complement strand
GATCGTAAATATGCTCTAATCTTGTAAGCTATAAAAATAAAGAAGCTGTTCCCTTAAACGGAACAGCTTCCATATGTTGCGATTAAGGAAATCCTTTAAATCCCAAATATTCGTGAGGCACGCATCAAAGATAAAGCTAGTCTTTACTTATGCTGTAATCAAGAAAATTCTTTAAATCCAGCTAAAATCCCGGTTTTAGACGGCAAAACTCTCGCCACAACCACATGTCCTGGTTGCGTTCGGATTTTTGAACTGGAATCCTTTACCGTTCAAACCGTCGGAGAAATCAAGTTCAGTACCTGCTAAATACAATAAGCTCTTGCGGTCTACCAAAATTTTAATGCCTTTATCTTCAACAAGATGATCTGTTGGTTGTTGGGTCGCGTCGAATTGAAGGTCATACATCAAACCTGAGCAGCCACCACCTTCAACAGCCACACGGATAGCCGTATTTTCGGAAAGGCCGTCTTTCTGACGGAGTTCAACAATCTTGTTTTTGGCGATATCTGAAACCGTAACCATAGTAGTAATCGAATCAATGTTGAGGCATATCAATGCTTTCTCTATAACTTTCGGCAAAACGGAAAAGTTCTTGTTGTAGGCCCGAACAGGCTCCGGCTGTTCATTCCTTAACTTTAAGCAAACAGCCGGAGCCTGTTTGAGCCAGTTATGCTTACAAACATTGAACACGTCGGTATTGCCGTTCGCGATATAGCGACATCAAATGACTTGTTTTCCAAATTGCTGAACGTTCAGCCCTACAAGGCGGAAACTGTCGCATCAGAAGGCGTGACAACGTCGTTCTTTCAAGTAAATCAAACCAAAATTGAATTACTCGAAGCCACTAACCTCGATAGTCCGATTGCTAAGTTTCTGGAGAAAAAAGGGGAGGGAATTCATCACATAGCCTTTGCTGTAGACGATATTTTGACCGAAATGGATCGCCTGAAAGCCGAAGGGTTTACAGTTTTGAATGAAATCCCCAAGCGGGGAGCTGACAACAAATTAGTTTGTTTTCTCCATCCAAAGGGTACCAATGGCGTTTTGGTTGAATTATGTCAGGAGATAAAAGAGTAAGGAGTACCAACGGATGAATAAACAAAAAAAAGGATTTTTATTGGGCTTGCTGGTTTTACTAACCGCTACCGCTCAGGCGCAACTGCCGGGTTATGCAGCCCGATACACCCAGCCCGGTGTCGATGTTCAGCATTACGCTTTTTCGCTCAAGCTAAGTGACTCAACGAACCAAATTCAGGGTGAGACCACCATTCGGTTCACGAGAGCTGATGATCGGCAAACGGTTTGGTTCGATCTGATTAGCCCACGTGACTCTTCACAAACAGGTATGCGTGTGCGCTCGGTAAGTTTGCCTGATGGCAAAGCAGTCCCATTTAGTCAACGTAACGACCGGGTATTTATTAACCTTCCTGCTGCCCCCAAACAGGTTACGGAAGTTGTAGTTCAATATAGTGGTACGCCAGCAAAAGGGTTGATTATCAGTCAGAATAAATTTGGCGAACGGACGTTTTTTGGTGATAACTGGCCCAATAACGCCCGAAATTATTTACCTGTCATTGACCATCCGTCCGACAAAGCAACCTGCTCTTTTGCGGTCAATGCTCCCGCTACCTACCGCATCATTGCCAACGGTAAACTTTTAAATGAAAGTAGTTTGCCAAATGGGCGTAAGCTCACGCGCTGGCAGGAAAACACGCCTATTCCGACTAAGGTAATGGTCATTGGCGCGGCTAAGTTTGCGGTTGAAGAGGTGGGTTCGGTGGGGGGAGTACCCGTACAAAGCTGGCTCTATCCCAATGATAGCCAGAAGGGATTTATCGACTATCGCCCAGCTAAAGAGATTCTGCAATATTTTATCAATAAGATTGGGCCATACTCGTATGAGAAGCTGGCTAACGTCGAGTCGACTACCATTTTTGGTGGAATGGAAAACGCCAGTTGTATTTTTTACAACGAGAAAGTGATCGTTGGCAAAAAAGACTCTGATGTAGAGGCATTGCTGGCCCATGAAATTGCGCATCAGTGGTTCGGCAACTCGGCTACCGAAGCTGACTGGTCGCAGTTGTGGCTTAGCGAGGGTTTTGCCACCTACTTCTCAGCACTTTACCTCGAACACGCCTATGGGAAAGACACGCTCAATGCCGTACTGAACCAGAACAAAAATCAGATTTTTCGCTTCTCGGCTCTAAAGCCAAAAAGCACCGTTGTTGACTCCACCGCAGGCAATCTGATGGACTTACTCAACCCGAACTCGTATCAGAAAGGCGGCTGGGTGTTGCACATGTTGCGGCATGAACTCGGCGACGACACGTTCTGGAAAGGCATTAGGGGGTACTACGAGAAATTCCGGAATGCCAACGCCCAAACCAGCGATTTACAGGCTGTCATGGAAAGCGTTTCGGGGAAGAAATTGGGTCAGTTTTTCCAGCAATGGCTCTACCAGCCCGGCTATCCCGAAATTGTTTGGGGATCAAGCTACAATGCGGCAAAAAAAGCGTTGGTTATCGACGTCCGGCAGGCGCAGCGAACGGGCGCGTTTTTCGTAGTGCCGCTCACGTTCAGCATCCGGGGTGCCAATGGCCACGAAATCAGCCGCTCCGCCCGCCTGACTATGACTGAACAAAGTCAAACGTTCACGATACCCTTAACCACAAAACCCGCTTCAATCGCCATTGACCCCGACAATACGGTGTTGATGCGGGCTGTCGAAATGGGCAAGTAAATACTTACCTTGTGTCTTAAACAGCTTGGCACCGGCCACCCGGCCAGCTGTTTGTATGTATTACCTGACTGACACACAAACAGCTGGAAGCTGTTTGAGACAAACTACCATCATGCTCAAGCGCGTTTCTATCCAGAATTTCAAGAGCCTGAAAGACGTCACGCTCGACCTTCAAAAAGTCAATTTGTTAATTGGCCCGAACAACTCGGGCAAGACGAATTTTTTGAAGGCGCTGGAGTTTTTTGACTTTGCGGTTTTAGGTGACTCTTTTATAGCTGAGCAACAGTCACAAAGTTTCCGATTTATGCGGTCGGCTGATTTTTTAGCTATTGAGCTAACTTTTCAAAGAGAAGATGAAGAATTGATATTCTTACGTGAAATTGTTTATTCTAATACACAGCTTGGTATACTTGAGACAAAATCATCTCAAGTAATTATAAAGGACGGTATTGAATTTGCAAAGAACGATCAGGGATACCCTGATACTCCATTTTTACGCAGACAACTTAATTCATTAAGAATTTATCGCCCCGATCCCAATAAACTGACTCAACCTGGCCCTGTGGGTACTGGTGCAGAAACAGTAAGTGCTGATGCTTCAAACATCATTGGCTTTTTGGATAGGATGTTAGGCAATCAGTATAGGAAGAGTGTATTCAATCGAATTGAAACTGATTTGAAGACTTGTGTTCCTGAATTTGATGAGGTTAATATAGATGATGCGTTACCTACAGAAGAATTAAAGCGACTTTTTCCAATCAATTCATTTAAGCGACTTGGTCTAACCAATAGTCAACAAGGAATCACGTATTGGGCCGATGAACTCTCTGAAGGTACTCTTTACTTCATAGCTCTTCTCTGTATAATTAACCAACCCAATCCCCCCAAACTCCTGCTTCTTGAAGAACCCGAGAAAGGAATTCACCCGCGCCGGATTCGGGAAGTGATGGACTTTATACGTCGGTTAGTTGCTGAAAAAGATATTCAGGTGATTATGACAACGCACAGCCCGTTGTTACTTGATGAGTTTGCGGAGTCGCCCGAAAGCGTGTTTGTTTTTGATAAAGATGCCGAAGGCGCAACAATCGTCAATAACCTACAGCGGGATGTAATCGAGCCTGCAAATCAAAAAAATGCTGAATTAGGCATACCGCCCGTCCATTACACAGATGCATTGGGTGAATATTGGACAATTGGATTTTTAGGTGGAGTGCCGCATGAGACAGCTTAAATACGGATTTTACGGCGAAGATGACGCCCACAAACTATTTCTTCAGAACTACCTTAGCCACTTTGTTGACACTGTTCTTTTTGAGCGAGATAATGCCTTCTGCGAGAAATTCAGAGCTAACAATAAAAAACAGGTTGATACAAAATTTGCCACAGTAGCCAGAACAGGTATAGGATGGTATCAGCATGAAGTATTTTTTGTAGTACGAGACGTTGATAGTCTCCACTCTTCAGAGTTTGACGAGCGATACGCTCATTTTGCGAAAGAAAAGATTGACAAACTTTTAATTGCGCTTCCAATACAATGCATTGAGCATTGGCTCTGGTATTTGAAGCACAAAAAAGACAATCCAGCTTTAACGAAAAATATTTCGCTTGAGTCGCAACCGCGTAAAAAAGTAAAGTTTATTCTGTACGGACACGAGGACCCACCCAATGAGCTATCAAACCCAATAGTTGACGAATTGTCAAAGAGTTTTGACGCTTCCTGGTTAGAGCAACGGTCTAATAGCTTCAAACATTTTCACAATCAGGTGAAAGTATTTATTGATAAACACGCGTAACCCATATTATTACCAATACCAAACCGCCACGATCTCACGACCGTGGCGGTTTGGTATTTCTAACCCTTGTTTAGTTTAATGTAATGGTGCGGTTTACTGACTTATAGGCTTGTGTCGTCACGGTTACCGATTGAACCGAAACGTCATTTCCAGACGTGATTTCGACGTTGTAGGTGCCATCTTCCAGCTCCGATAAGTCGAACTGAAAATGGAAATTACCCTGTTTCTTGCCAACCGATTGTTTGCCAAGGAGTGTACCATCTGACGCTTTCAGCGAAATTATTATCGCCTGACCGGGCGTCCGCTCGACGTATACGTTCAGTTTCGACGGTATTGCCGATGGGAAAACAGCCGCTTTGTATGAGCTTGTCGTTACCGTTGGGTTAACTGATGTGGTTGGATGAGTTGTTGCCGCTGAGGCAAAGGTGGCCGTGCTCAAAAGCAGGGCAGTGAGTAAAGATTGAGCTAAAGTTTTCATGGTGTTTATGTATTTGTTGTTGGTTATAAAAAGAAGAACAGGACAAAGGTATTTCGACTTAGATTCCTTAAGAATAGATAGTTGACTGAACAGGCAGAAACCTAAGCCGAACTGGTAGAAACAGGCAACGAACTGCGAAGAAGCAACCGCAACGTTAGGGAGCGGTAAAACGAACGGTGGGTTTCCGGTGTTTAATGGTAAACCACAGAACGAACATAAGGTAGCCAGAGCGGCCCTTCATCAATATGAATTACTACAACTCCATCATCGATACCATTGGCAATACACCCCTGGTAAAGCTCAATAAGGTAACTAAAGGAATCCGGGGCACTATTCTGGCGAAGGTCGAATATTTTAACCCCGGCAACTCGGTGAAAGACCGGATTGCGATTCGTATGATTGAGGATGCCGAAGCGCGGGGCATACTCAAACCCGGCGGCACCATCATTGAAGGAACCAGCGGCAATACGGGTATGGGGCTTGCACTGGCAGCTATCGGCAAAGGCTACAAATGCATTTTCACGATGGCCGATAAACAATCGCAGGAGAAGATTGACATTCTGCGGGCGGTGGGTGCCGAGGTGGTTGTGTGCCCTACAAACGTAGCGCCCGATGACCCCCGTTCGTATTACTCGGTTGCCAAGAAGCTCAACCGCGATATTCCAAATTCGCTGTATCCAAATCAATACGACAACCCTGCCAATACGGCTGCACATTATCAAACGACCGGCCCTGAAATCTGGCGAGATACTGATGGAAAAATTACGCACTTTGCGGCTGGTGTGGGAACCGGAGGCACCATTTGCGGAACGTCAAAATTTCTGAAAGAGCAAAACCCTGATCTTGTTTCCATTGGTCTGGATACCTATGGCTCTGTATTCAAGAAGTACAAAGAAACGGGCCAGTTCGACGAGGGAGAAATATATCCATACCTGACCGAAGGTATCGGCGAAGATATTCTTCCGCAAAACGTTGATTTTAGCCTGATCGACTTTTTTGAGAAAGTGACCGATAAAGATGCGGCTATCATGGCGCGTCGGCTGTCGCGCGAAGAAGGGCTGTTTGTGGGTTGGTCGTGCGGTACGGCGGTGCATGGCGCACTGGAATGGGCTAAAGAGCACCTGACCGACGATGATGTTATGGTTATTTTACTCCCCGACCATGGCACACGCTACCTCGCCAAAATCTACAACGATACCTGGATGAAGGACCACGGTTTTCTGGAGGATCGGGCGTTTAAAACAGCTCGTGACATAATTCACCATAAAGTTGGCCAATCGCAGTTAACAACCATCGGGGCAGGTGTTTCAGTGAGTCAGGCGATTCAGGTATTGAACCGCTACGGCATTTCGCAGATTCCGGTAACGGACGAAACCGGTCATATTGTCGGAAGCCTTACGGACTCGACGGTGCTAAATCGGCTCATTGATGACCCCGCCGTGAAAGATCACCCGGTGTATGAGGTGATGGACAAGGCATTTAAGTTTGTGGGATTGGACAATACCATTGATGCCCTGTCATCCTTGATCGACCGCGACAACAAAGCTCTGCTAGTTCGCGACGAGAAAGATCAGGTACACATCATTACCCAGGCCGATTTACTGGCGGCAATGACGAATTAGGGGAGAAAAGGGAGGAGGGGGAGGAAAGGACGAAGGATCAATTAGTACCCTCCTTCGTCCCTTTCCTCCCCCTCCTCCCTTTTCTCCTTCTAGCGTCTGTTATCCCCGCCCTCGATCATGCTTAAATAGCTCATGTAGCGAGTTTCGGCAATGGAACCTTCGGCCACGGCTTCTTTGATGGCGCAACCGGGTTCGTTGATGTGCAGGCAATTGTTGAAACGACACTGGTTCATTCGGTCGCGCATTTCGGGGAAGTAATGGCCTATCTCGGTCTTGGACGTGTCCATTAGGCCTAGTTCTTTGATGCCCGGCGTGTCGATAATGTATGTGTCGGGGGATAGTTCGAACATTTCAGCGAAGGTCGTCGTGTGAACGCCTTTGTTGGCAAAAGACGATACTTCATTCGTGCGCAGGTTTAAGTCGGGAGCAATGGCGTTCACGAGTGACGACTTACCAACGCCTGAATGCCCGGCTAATAGGGTTACCTTTTGATTGAGCAAATCCCGAAAAGCTTCTACGCCAACACCTTCGGTAGCCGAGGTCGACAAACAGTTATAGCCAATACGTTCGTACAACTCAATGATTTCCTGTTGGAACTCCAGACCCTCGTCGTTCAAAATGTCGATCTTGTTGAAGACAATCGTGGTTGGAATTCGGAACGATTCGGCTGATACCAGAAATCGGTCAATGAACCCGGCCGAGGTCCGGGGCATGGCCAAGGTTGCCAGCAAGACTGCCTGGTCGAGGTTCGCGGCCAGCATATGCCCATGCGCCGTTTTATGAACTGACTGTCGGATGATGTAATTATCACGTGGCAAAATACCCGTAATAATGGCTGTGTTCTCGACTTTGTCCTCCACTTCAAATTCCACCCGGTCGCCCACAGCAATCGGATTGGTGACTTTCAGACCCTGAAGCTTGAACTTGCCTTTCAATCGCGCCTGAAAAATATGTCCGTCTTTGTTACGAATTTCGTACCAGGAGCCGGTTGACCGTAAGACTAAGCCGTGTTGCAATTTTTAAAGAGTGAAAGAGTGAATGAGCGAAAGAGTGGTTTGCGGTAGGGAAAGAGTGACCGGCATTAACGCCCGCTGCGCTATGATGGATTGTTCTTTCACTCTTTCGCTCTTTCGCTCTTTAGTTTCCGTACAACTTCCATAACCTTCGCCGTTGCGCCAATGTTCCGCTGCACGTATTGACGGCTGATTTGGGTTGCTTCTTCCGGGTTATTATACTGTTTCGTAAACGATTCGGTTAATTCGCCAACGCTGCCGATCGGGAAAGCTGCGCCTTCCTTTACCAGATCGATGGCTTCTTGATATTTGTCATACTCAGGTCCGAAAAACAGGGGCATTCCGAATGTGGCGGCTTCCAGAATGTTATGCAGTCCCTGCTTGAACGCTCCACCAATGTAGGCAAACTCGCCATACTGATAGAGTGATGAGAGCATTCCTATATTGTCGACAACAAGTATTTCGGTGCTGGAAACATCTGTTTCAACGGCCTGTGAGAAACGAACAGATCGTTTTGTCAATTGGCTCCGCCAGCGTTCGATTTCGTCGTTGTGAATTTCGTGTGGGGCAATGATCGCTTTCAGTGGTGCGGTAAATGTATTCAGAAAGGGTATCAAAACAGCCATGTCGTCGGGCCACGCGCTACCAACCACAAGTACTGGACTATTATTTTTGAAAGCTTCGGCTAATGGGACGGCCTTTTTACTACTGGCCACCTGCGCCACCCGGTCAAAACGAGTATCACCCGCTAGCGTCACGTTGGTTAGGCCAATTCTTGCCAGCAACGACACAGATTCTTGATTCTGGACCAGAATGTGGTCGAAGTAATAGAGCATATTCCGATAAAACTGTCCCCAGGGTTTAAAAAAAAGCTGGTTAGGACGGAAGATGGCTGAGAACGAAATAATGGGTACTTGAGCGGCTTTCAGTTCGTGGAGGTAGTTATACCAGAATTCGTATTTAATGAAAAAGGCCAGTTCAGGCTTCACTAAGTTCATAAACTGCCGGGCGTTGGCAGGCGTATCAACGGGCAGATACAACACATAATCGGCCCCGTCGTAGTCTTTGCGGACTTCGTAACCTGATGGTGAAAAAAACGTCAACAGGATTTTGAAAGCGGGGTATTGATTCCGAAAAGCTTCTATAACCGGGCGGCCCTGCTCAAATTCCCCCAGCGAAGCAGCGTGAAACCAAACGATTGGCTTTGTATTTTCAGCGAGTTGTTGCCGTAGCTTATTGACCCAGTCGCGCCGGCCATCAACCCATAGGCAAGCTTTCGGATTAAAGGGAGCCACCAGCGTCAATAATGTTTGGTAGGCAACAATACCCGTGTTGTAGAATCCTGGAAACAA
>CAXTJJ010000243.1:0-9008 GCA_964244155.1 uncultured Spirosoma sp. | reverse complement strand
TGAATTTGCTCAAAGATTATGGTGTAGACGTAATATCCGATACTACACGCAATGAACTCAGCCGATTAACTCAACGTGAGCGTGAAGTATTACGGATGATTGCCAACGGGAGCACAGCCAGCGACATAGCTGATCAACTCAACATCAGCTATCGTACAGCCGTGAACCATAAAGCGCATATTGCAAAAAAGCTGGAATTAACCAGCTGTCGTCAGTTACCGAAATACAGTATTGCGGTTAAGAATTACTTATAGAAGGTAGCCTTACGAGGCTATCATAAAGGAATCTGTATTGACATAGGAACCTCCTTGGCCGTTTTGCAGCCATTCGCGGAACTCCTGCATTCGTGCGCGGGGAACTATAATGTTGTGCCCTTCAGGCATATTGAGTCTAACGATGTATTTGCCATTTTCCCAATAGGCATAATTTAATACAGCCTGCCTATTAACAATATAATCGCGCTTAATACGAAAAAACTGATTAGGGTCCAGCTCTGCTTCAAGTTCGTTTAAGGTTTTGCTAATCAAATAGCGCCCTTTAGCTAACTCTGCATAGTAAAAACGCTCCTCAATTGTAAAGTAATAGACATCGTTTACCGGGAAGTCCAGTTCACCAAACGAGTTCTTTCCTTTTAGGTAAGAGAGGTAAGGAGAAGGTGTAATAGGTTTCGGTAGAAAAGTAGCCGATAAAGCTAAGGCTTCCTGAGCCGCTTTGGCAGCATCTGCTTCGGCGGCCTCCTGAGCTTCCCGACGTTGTTGCAAAAAATCCTGTAAGAATGAAATGTTGATCGCTGTATAGCCAATTAATAAAACAGGAAACAAATACATGAAGTAAACATGCCATGTGTATGTATCGACTATATACACTTTCCAGTAGTTACTTAAAGAGTATCTGGGGTATTGTTCTACTAAAAAACGGATAGTTTGGGTAACCGGATCAAACAACCAGAAAGCAAAGGCTAAAACCGGTAAGAAACGTAACTCATAATGACCGATCTCTGTCCAGGTGTTTTCAATGCTTTCTATGTTGAACCATTTATGGAAACGATTGACAAGTGATATAGTGATATATAGAGTGAATAATTCAGGAATTATTGCCGCACGTAAAAAAAGCCATATGTAATGGAAATAACCGCCGGCTTTTTCCACTTTTTCTGATTTTATATCATAACCGATAGACCACGAGACGGCTTCGATAAGCACAACAATGCTGAACAGTATGACAATACTGTTAATCGGTTTGCTCAGGAAGCTCCGGGTAAGTCGAATCTCCTTCATACGGTCCTATTATTCAAAACTCGTACTAATATAGTAGTAATATTTAATTAATTCCAAGTGTGAATTGATGACTTTTTTACCATTGATGACCCTTGCTTGAGCTAGTAGCTTTGTATCAACAATAAGGCGCAATAAAGACGCCGATCAAACAATCAACTACTTATCTCAAATAATCATTTATCATGAAAAAGCAATTCGCCATCAAACCAGCCCAAGTTGTTAAAACAATCAAGAATTCGGTAGCTAAGTCAGAGTCAGCCAACGTATTGAAGTTTCTTGCAGACGGTGCTTGCTGCAGCAGTTGGGATCTGTCAAGAATTGTTGCTACACCCGCCCTTTAATTTATGTGCGCCATGCTAACTGCAAAGCAACTATATAAACAAGAGCTTGAGCAATGCCGGCAACACTTCCAGCAGCTAGACCTGGTAAAAGAACAGGGATACCTGATGAAATACACCACATTCTCGGCAACTGTTGAGAATCTCCTGCCCGCCATACCCCGCCAGCAACATGAAACAATGTTCAGGGAGCTATTGTTGCAGCAGATTTTCACCACTTTCGATCAGCAATGTCTTACAGCTGGAGATTTAGTAAAGCTACGCGGAACGCACAAGGGACTCAAAAAAGCAGACGGTCCTCGCATCTATTGTACCTATCATCTAGGTTCATACCGTCTGCTTACCAGCGTGCTTTTTAGACAGGGTATCGACTGTGTGCTACTGGTTGGCAGTAACATGAACCGGTCCCAGGGCGACGGCATGGCAGAACATATTGAGGGATTACGTAAGAAACATGGCCTAACGAATGTTTTCCGGGTAGTCGAAACAGGAAGTCCTTCGGCAGGGCTGACAGTTTTGCGGGAATTGAAGGCCGGACGCTCACTCATCGTTTATGTCGACGGGAGCCCGGAAACGGCTCCTGAAGCGGGAGAGGAATCACAATTTTTGTCGGTGCGTTTTGGAAACCGGCGTGTATTAACACGCAAAGGGGTCGGGTACTTATCGCATGCAACTGGTGTTCCTATTGTGCCAGTAGCGAGTTACCGTGAGTCTGATATGACAAACGTGTTGCATTTTCTAAAGCCAATCCGCCCAATTCCCCGAAGTGATCGGGAGATTTATTGCCAGGAGGCTATGCAACAACTTTACGATGCTTTTTGGCCATTGTTGAACAAATACCCTGAACAATGGGAGGGCTGGAACTTTATCCATTCGTTTTTACAACCTGAAACAGGCAATGGTACTAGTGCGCGAAGGGGAGGGGATCGCCCATCCTTTAATGAAGAAAGATATTCCCTGTGTGATCTTCAACAGGCACCTATCCTCTTCGATCGGCAACTTTACCAAACGTATGAAATCACTGAAGACTTACGCGATCTGCTGTTAAATTTAAACAAAGTTGAATCCGTCGAGGCCATTGTTGGCCAGGAAGTTTTTGGTGAATTAATGGAATTGGAAGTACTTCATTAAGCAAACTTCCTAACACAAACAGTGCCCGAATCTATGACTAGATCCGGGCACTGTTTGTATCAATATGTAGTAAATTTTTACTACATGACTAAGCGTTATTACTTACCTCAATTTCTTCTCCGGACTTGTTGAAAAATTTGAAGTTAACAATGCCTAATGAGGTGTCTTTAACAAGTTTTACCCATACTTTGTATTTCATATACCATTGAACCTGTTTGGAGTAAATCCCTTTGGTATAATAGGCATAAAGAAATGGGTTCATGGAAATTGAAATGCCACGTTCATTCTGTTTCGTCAGAATGTAATCAAGATTATTTTCAATTACGTCGGTTACCAGCACGCTGGCCTGAATAGTACCCGTACCACCACACGTTGGACATACTTCGCGTGTAACGATATTCATCTCTGGCCTTACACGCTGGCGCGTAATCTGCATAAGGCCAAACTTCGTTAGTGGAAGTATGGTGAACTTGGATCGTTCGGGTTTCATTTCATCGCGCATGATATCTTGCAGAAGCTTTTTGTTTTCTGCTTTCTTCATGTCAATGAAATCAATGACAATAATACCACCCATATCGCGCAATCGAAGCTGACGAGCTATTTCTTTGGCAGCCTCGCGATTTACACTGATGGCCGTTGCTTCCTGATCTTCTTCCGAATTTGATTTATTCCCGCTGTTCACATCTATAACATGCAGCGCTTCGGTATGTTCAATAATCAGATAACCACCGCCTGGCAAACTAACCGACCGGCCAAATAACGATTTGAGCTGTTTTTCCAGTCCCAACGCTTCAAAAACCTTTGTTTTTCCGGTATGAAGCTTAACGATTTTCTCTTTGTCGGGGGCAATCGTATGAATAAACTCTCTGATTTCGTCAAATGATTCGCGTGTATCGACGGTAATACTCTCAAACGATTCATTGAGCATATCCCGTAGAATAGACGAAGCACGATTCATTTCGCCCAGGATTCTATCGCGGGGCTTGGCATCGGCCAGAGATTTAATGGCCTGGTCCCACTTGGCGAGTGAGTTTTGCAGGTCTCGGTCGAGTTCTTCAACGTCTTTGTCCTGTGCGACAGTCCGGACAATTACGCCAAAGTTCTTAGGTTTTAGCGACGACATGAGCCGCATCAGCCTGGATCGCTCGGCACGATCGGTAATTTTTTTAGATAGGTTAACACCATCTGAAAAAGGCACGAGGACTAAATAGCGTCCGGCAATTGAAATGTCGCAGGAAAGGCGTGGACCTTTGGTTGAGATAGGTTCTTTAACTACCTGAACCAGAATGGGAGCGTTTTTCGTCAGTACCTTATCGATTTTCCCGATTTTTTCGATAACCGGCTCCAACTGATTAGGGTTGAGCCGCCCGGTAGTGACGCGCTTGGCGATTACATCTTTTACAAGCTTGTTAAGCGAATTAATATTCGGTCCCAAGTCCTGATAGTGCAAAAAACCGTCTTTTTCGTGACCAACATCTACAAAAGCAGCGTTGAGACCCGACGATAGTTTCTTTACGGTTCCTAGGTATAGATCGCCAACGGTGAAGCTGCTGTCTAACTCTTCTTCGTGATACTCCAGCAATCTCTTGTTTTGCAAGAGCGCAATCCGATCACCTTTCTGAGTCGAACTGATAACTAATTCATTACTCACAAGATGAATGTACGGTTAGAATGGCAATATAAAAAGAAAGAAGCCACGTTCGGACTTTGCAGACCGGCCGAGGCTTCTATAGATAAGTTTGTCGTTCGTTGCCCGTGTGTTGAGCGTGTCGAACGAGTCGATTTAGCTGAACTACGACCTACGACCTACGAACCACAAACTATTTTTTCTTGTGCCGATTTTTTCTTAGCCGTTTCTTCCGCTTGTGAGTGGCAATCTTGTGTCTTTTCCGTTTCTTACCGCAAGGCATAGTTAAACAGTGTTTAATGGTTGAAATATATGTCGGCCAGATCACCCGATCGAGCCCTATTCTGAAGTTGTATAGTTCTAAGGTTACAGCGTTATCAAAATTATATATCCATTTGAAAATGAATTGATAACGTTATGACTCAACAACTTTATAACTTTCACTTGAGCCGCTCCTCATACTCCTGTACAGCGGCTAAAATTTGCGGGTCTTTCTCCTGCTTCTTTACCTGAGAAAATACTTGTCTGGCTTCGGCTTTTTGACCAGCCTCGGCTAAGCTGACACCCAGATAAAACTGCGCTTTCCGGCTTGTCGGGTTAGTAACCAGAATTTGCCGAAATCGTTCAATGGCCCGTTCATACTGATTAGACCGCATGGACAGCAGGCCTAGATTGAACAGCGCTAATTCATTCGTTGGATCCTGTTTCAATACGTCGCGCAGCAGCATGATTCCCTTCATGGGCGTATCTGTATTGACATAGGTCATTGCCATATTCGCCTTTGCCGACAACAGGTTCGGGTTTTTAGCCAGTGCCTGTTCATATAACGCACGGGTTTTTTGACCCAGCAAAGCGGTTTTCTTTTCGTCCACGGCGAACGTGTACGCTTCGAAATGCTCGTCTCCAGCCTTTAACAGATTGCGTTCATTAGGTTGAGCAATAGCTATCAGTTCCGCATAGTGAGCTGCGCTGTCGTAGCGTGTGGCTTCGCGGAAGATCGCAATCAGCTTATCGCCAATGGCTTCTTTCTGTGCAGGGCTTGCTGACGCAAATTCCGTTTCCAGCGCAGTGATACGCTTCTGTTGCGACGGCGACACAGGCTTTTCATGGATTGCCGACTGATCGGTACCATTTCCGGTAGAGGCTACGTTGAGGGAATCAGCTCCTGATTTAACAGTTGTAGGCGCTTGCATCGCATGACCTCCCGAAGTTACTGCCCCAAGTTGCTTATTTTCATTACGTACCACCACTTTCGGGCGAGTATATAACCCAACCGTTAAGGCAGCCGCCAGTATGACAACAAACAACACAGATTTATTCATAGGAGGTATTCATTACGATGCAAACGCCCAGGTCTGCACTTTTCAGGTGCTAGTCTTACTCCGCCGTTACTTTGGCTTTGTCGCTGGTTTTCACCTGCTCAACAAATACTTTGGCGGGTTTAAAGCTCGGAATAAAATGCTCGTCGATTACCATAGCGGTATTCTTAGAGATATTCCGGGCTACTTTCTTGGCTCTTTTCTTATTGATGAAGCTGCCGAACCCTCTCACATAAATGTTCTCTCCCTCGGCCAGCGAGTCCTTAACTACTGAAAAGAATGTTTCCAGTGTGTTTGTCACTTCTGCCTTGTCAATTCCGGTCTTATCGGAGATCTCGGCAATTACATCTGCTTTCGTCACGACTTCTTAAACTTTAACGTTTACTGTATTGTTGAAAATTGGGGCCTCAAAAATGGGAGCACAAAGGTAGGGGTTTCCCATAAATTATAAAACCTGTATTCCCCTTTTTATAAGCTAACGTCCTATTTTTTAATTTTATTTTGAATTGGCAATCAGACTCTAACGGTATTGAAACCACTTTCGCACCTATACTTGAACAGTGGTATGCGCTCAATAAACGAGACCTTCCATGGCGTCACACCCTCGACCCTTACTCCATTTGGCTGTCGGAAATAATTCTTCAGCAAACCCGCGTAGCCCAGGGAAAACCCTATTATGAACGCTTTGTAACTACGTATCCAACCGTAGCTGATATGGCCAGAGCTGATGAACGGGAGCTACTCCGCCTGTGGCAGGGATTGGGTTATTATTCCCGCGCCCGAAATCTGCATCAGACCGCTCGCTATGTAACGGAAAAGTTGTCTGGTAAGTTTCCTGATACCTATCATGAGTTGCTGAAAATGAAGGGAATAGGGACTTATACAGCGGCTGCTATCGCTTCTTTTGCCTTTGGCGAACGGGTGCCTGTTGTTGACGGAAACGTGTATCGGGTGTTGGCACGGGTTTTTGGTATTGAGGAAGACATCACCACTACTTCGGCCAAGAAAACGTTTGTTGCTTTAGCTACGCGACTTATTCAGTCGGCTATTGACCCGGCTACCTACAACCAGTCGATTATGGAATTTGGGGCTATTCACTGCACGCCTGTATCGCCTGATTGTCTTTTATGTCCGCTTCAACAACAATGTATAGCCTACCTGACCGGGCGTCAGCATAAATTGCCCGTCAAGTCGAAAAAAGCACCGGTACGCGAACGATTCTTTACTTACCTGGTGTTCCGGCACGAAGGTCGCCTGGCTCTTCGGGAAAGAACCGGACGTGACATCTGGCAGAACCTGTATGATTTTTATCTAATCGAAACGGATGAACCCAAACCTACGTTGCAGAGCCTTCTCCTGCCTGATCCGGTTGAAAAGGCTGTGCAGCAAGGTAGTCTGATTGCCGCGCCACTTGAATTGGTACAACTTTTGTCACACCAGCGTGTACGGGCCTATTTTCACCTGATTGATGTACCAAAAGAAGTAATTCATAGTTTGCCGATTGAGTTACAATGGTACTTACCTGACGAAATAAGTAATCTACCAAAGCCTGTTTTGATTACAAAGTATTTGGCGCAGTCGTTTGGATAAGTCGGTATATTTCAGTATCTTTAATCTTCTTAAACACACCCTATTTACCTAAGTAACCAACAAAAATAAGAGTATGGCAAGTCTTAATAAGATGACAATCATCGGTAACCTAGGTGCCGATCCTGAGGTTCGCTATCTGGATGGCGGTGCTGTTGTCGCAACATTTAATGTGGCAACTACCGAGAAGTACACAAACCGGAACGGCGAAAAAGTTGAGCAAACCGAATGGTTCCGTGTTGAATTATGGAATGAACAGGCTAAAGTGGCCGAAAAATATCTAAAGAAAGGTAATTCAGTATACGTTGAAGGTCGTTTACGGACGGAATTATGGACGGACAAAGAAGGTAAAGAACGAACTTCACTACGGGTGCGGGCTACCACAATGCAATTACTAGGAAGTCCAAATAGCGAGCGCGATGAACCGGCCTACGAAGCACCCCGCCAGCAGGCAGCCCCGGCACAACCCGCCAGTGCTCCTCGCCAGCAGTCAGCACCACAGGCCGCTCCAGCCCGCCAGCAGGCTGCACCAGCCCAGCGCCGGGAGCCAGAACCAGTACCCTTTGAGAGCAATAGTAGCGATGACGACCTGCCGTTCTAACCTACTCAGCGCTCACTTGTTGAACGAGATTTGATATACATGGACCTTAGTGATCCTCTTCCTCGACAGGTGCTCCTAGCCACAGACGGCTGGGGCACCTATTTTGATTTATACGGCCCTTATACGGCCCTTATTCTGTTGCTGCTGACGCTGGCCAGCTTAGTATCGGCTTCTGAAGCAGCGTTCTTCTCTTTATCACCCGATGATCGAGCTCAGTGTCGGGATAGTACGCTGGCCGATGATCAGCGTATTGCCACTCTTCTTGAACGACCAAAGCGGTTATTGGCTTCGCTGGTGATCTTTAATAATCTTTTAAATATTGCTATTGTCGTTATCGTTACTTACCTGACCTGGAAATTTTCGCACAACTCAGAAGGGGGCGGGTCAGGGTGGATATTACCATTGGTAACTTTGGTAACAACAATCGCTATTGTCCTTTTTGGCGAAATTGTCCCCAAAGTCTACGCCAGCCAGAACAACCTGACGGTGGCTCGAAAAACAGCTTCTCTGGCTAAAATAGGTCTAACGGTATTTCGGCCCTTGGCGATGGTGCTGGTAAATCTAAGTAATCAGGTTGATCGCCGTATTCAGCGGAAAGGGTATAAACTGTCTGTTGAAGAACTAAGTCAGGCTGTTGAATTGACCGGGACAAATGCAACGGTTGAAGAAAAAGAAATTCTTAAGGGTATTGTTAACTTCAGCAATCTGACTGCTCGCCAGGTGATGCGCGCCCGACTGGATATTTCGGCGGTAGAAGACGACCTTACGTTTAGCGAATTAATGGCGCAGATTAATGCGTCGGGCTATTCACGAGTACCTGTTTTTCATGAATCGCTCGATCAGATTGAGGGTATTTTATACATTAAAGATTTGCTGACACATATCCATCAGGATGATTCGTTTGACTGGCAATCGTTGCTGAGGCCCGCTTTTTTTATTCCCGAAAACAAAAAAGTAGATGACCTGTTACAAGACTTCCAGAAACGGCGTGTTCATATGGCCATCGTGGTCGATGAGTACGGCGGTACCAGGGGGTTGGTCACACTGGAAGATATAATCGAAGAAATTTTCGGCGATATCAACGATGAGTTTGATGATGAAACGCCTGTTGGTTATCGGCGGGAAGAT
>CAXTJJ010000242.1:0-9042 GCA_964244155.1 uncultured Spirosoma sp. | reverse complement strand
GGGGGGGGGGGGGGGGGGGGGGGGGGGGGGGGGGGGGGGGGGGGGGGGGGGGGACCGCATATACATAGTAATCGGATATGCCCGACCGCCGATAGACTGGCCGGAAGTTGGCCTGAAACAGGATATTCTTTGAGTCCTTCGACCACTGAAAGGACCCGTATGTAAATTGCTTTTCGGTGCCCGGAAACTTCAGTTGGCTGCCATCAAAAACGACCTCTTCTTTTTGATCTTTTGGCGATAGTGTTTTGATGCTGGTTTGCCCGTCGATAAAGGAGAATTTACTGCCCCCTTCAATCCAGTTAACCGAGCGCGGCCCGGCAGAGCCAGCCAGTTCCCGACCCGAGGAGAGGGCCTGTTGAAGACTTGCATAATGTTGTTTTGCCTGTTGAGCACTTGCCAGATGCGCAAGAAGGAAGACAATACCGAACAGTTGACCGAATAAATTACGATTGCTCATGAAGTATATATAGAACTTATCAAAGACTCAAAGCTACCAAAAAAGTGAGAATTCACCAGTTAGGCTTAAACCCTCCGCAATTGATGATGAGTGGTAATCCAAACGATCATTTTAGCGGTATATTTCGACCTTAAAAAAATTTAATAAGTTAAAACGCCTACCAAACTTATTTATGACAAACCGATACTCACTCGCTGGCCAGCGTATTCATTATTTATGGATGTTCTGGCTAAGCCTGCTCGTTTGCACCAGCACTTTCGCCCAAAACACCCGGTACACCTTTAAAGGGCGTGTGACCGACGAAACCCGGCAGGGCCTTCCGGGCGTAACCGTTGTCATTGTCGGCACAACGATCGGAACGGCTACCGATGCCGAGGGTAATTATTCGCTACCGGCAACCATCAAACCCGGTCCATTAACACTAGCCTTCTCGGCCATTGGCTACGACACACAGCGGCAGGCCATCACAGCAGCTACCACTGATCTCATCACAACCGATATTTCTTTAGTCACCGCCACTACCAATCTCGATGAAGTCGTGGTGACCGGCTCCACGCTGTCGGCCCCCAAGCGTGAATTGGGAAACGCCATCAGCACCATCAAAGCAAGCGATTTACAACAAACCGGCTCGGCTAATTTGATTAACTCGTTGCAGGGAAAAGTACCGGGCGCACAGATCACACAAAACTCCGGCGACCCTGCGGGTGGAATCAGTATCCGTTTGCGCGGCATCAAATCGCTGGTTGGTTCGTCAGATCCACTTTATGTGGTTGATGGAGTAATCGTGAGCAACGCCAGCACCAACGTCTCGCAGCTGGCACTGGCCAACGACGTCGGGAATGCCAACGTTGGTCAGAATCGTTTGTCGGATATTAACCCCGATGATATTGCAACGCTGAACGTCATCAACGGGGCCGCAGCCGCTGCTCAATATGGTTCGCGGGCAGCTAATGGTGTCGTTATCATCACCACAAAGCGCGGTCAGACCGGGAAAGCACAGGTAACGTTCTCTACTTCATTTAACGTCAACGAACTCCGCAAAAGCGTACCGGTTAATACTTACGGCAAGCAGTTCGGTTTTGCGGCCCTGCGTCTCTATCCTATCGGTGGTATTTCGGCGGCTCAGATTGCTGCAAATCCCGGCACAACCACAACGAACATTTACCGCGATGGCGCCTATACACCATTGGCAACGAATCTGGTCGATGTGCAGCGGTATAACTACTTCGACCAGATTTTCCGGACGGGCTATGGCACCGACAATAATCTGGCTATTTCGGGCGGACGCGACAATACGCAGTACTATGTCTCGTTCGGATACCTGAAAAATGAGGGTATCATTAAAGGAACCGACTTTACGCGCTACAACCTCCGCGCCCGAATCGACCAGCGACTGACCAACTGGGCAAAAGTATCGGTGGGATTGAGTTATATCAATAGCCTTTCCAATGAGAAGGCAAACGGGAACGTGTTCTACAGCCCGATCAACTCGGTCAACATTACCAACAACATCTACGATATCACGAAGCGTGATGCCGCCGGAAACTTACAGGCCGTAGAACCTACGCGTGTGAACCCGCTGTCGACAATCGAGGACATGAAGTTTTCGCAGTCGGTGAGCCGCACCATCAACAGCCTTCAATTGAACCTGACGCCGTTGAAAGGATTGAGCGTCGATTACATTGTGGGGGTTGATGCGTATTCGCAGTTTGGCAAAAACTACATTCGGCCCTACCCTTATCAGGCAGTTGCCCAATTACCGGCCGCCCGTTATCCGGGTGGTTTTGCCGCAACAGCCGCGAACCAGGTGTTGCAGTTCAACAACGACCTGAATGCCCAGTATGAGCGCCAGTTCAGCGAAAAATTCAAGTTGAATGCCGCCGTTGGGTACAGCTATCAGTATTTTCAGGCCGATTACACTGCTAACAGCGGGCAGAACCTGTCGCCATTTATTGAGACGGTCAACGGAGCCAGCAACACGACTTTTGGCATATCGTACAATTTAGACCGCTTTAGCTTGAGTGGCGCGTTTGCACAGGCTACGTTAGGGTATCGCAATCTGGCATTTGTTACGGGCGCGGTTCGGCGCGACCAGTCGTCGAAATTCTCGCCTTCGCAGACCAACCAATATTACCCCAAAGTGAGTGGTTCGTTTATTATATCGGATATGGATTTCTGGAAGAACATCTCGGGCGGCAACGTTTTCAACAGCCTGAAACTACGGGCTAGTTATGGCGAAGCCGGTAACCTCTCGGGCATTGGTTCGTATGCACGTTTCTATCAGTTCAGCCCGGTAGGTTTTCTTGGCAAGAACACCGTTACGCCCGGTACGCAGTTGGCCAACCCCGACGTGCAGCCCGAGCGGATGGCTGAACTCGAAGGCGGTGCCGATTTAGCGTTCCTTAGCGGACGGATTAGCCTAGGCGTGACTGCCTATAGCCAGAAGATCAGCAACCTGGTTGTGAACCGGACGCTGGCTCCCACAACCGGTGGAACAAGCATCGTGAACAATGTAGGCTCGATGGAAAACAAAGGATTTGAGATTGTTCTGGATGTGAACCCGGTCAAAACCAAAGACCTGAACTGGGATGTCACGTTCATCTACAATCATAACCGCAACAAAGTCCTTGATCTAGGCGGCTTGCCGCTGATCAACCCCGATGCCTCGTCGGCATCAGGAACGCCGGTTAATTTGATTGTTGGGCAACCGGTTGGCGTATTCTACGGCACGGCTTACGCGCGTAAACCAGACGGCTCTCTAGTACTATCGCCCTCTGGTTTCCCCCAGTCGGAGCGGGCCAGTACACAGGCCAACGGTGCCATTGATTACGTACCTGCCCGTAATACGGATGGGTCGCTCGACGTTACGAAGCCGCTGGCGAACGTGATCATTGGTAATCCAAACCCAAAATGGACGGGTTCGTTCAGCACTAATCTGTCGTATAAAAAGCTGAACCTGCACATCCTCATTGATGCCGTTCAGGGTGTTGACGTTTTCAACGCCGACAAACGGACACGTCAGGGTGTAGGCCTGGGCGATTATGCCGAACAGGAATTGCGTGGTACACTGCCCCGTGGCTATATTTTTGGTATCTACAACACGCAGGAGTTCCGGGTTGATAAAGGGTCGTACACCAAACTCCGGGAAGTATCGCTCAGCTATACGCTACCGACCTTTATTAAAAACGTCAGCCGGTTAAATCTCGCGTTCGTGGGACGGAACCTGTATTCCTGGGATAAGTACACGGGCTTCGACCCCGAAACCAACGCAGGTGGCAACAATGATTTACTGCGGGGTATCGACTTCGGTAACGTCCCAATTCCACGCACGTATCAGTTAAAATTATCGGCCACATTCTAAATCAGTTGGTAAGTCAGTAAGTGATAAATGAGTCAGTAAGTAGCTGACTCATAGCATAGATACCCCTCACCGATTTACTACTTATCTGCTTTTACATCCATGAAAAAGACTATAATCCCCATACTCCTGACGGGCCTGATCTTTACGCAAAGTGCCTGTAACAAGGAATATCTGAATCCCAGCACCATTAGCCAATCGCAGGCAGTTAGTTCGCCGGATGGCTTAATGACACTTAGTAACGGCTTGCAATACCGCTACACAACCGGTGGTGCTCTGAGCGTTTTGTATACCAGCACAGCCGGTGCCGGTTTGACAACGCGCGAAGAAGCCGTACTGAATGTCGGGAACCTTGATGAAGCCAACCTCGCTTTGGGCGCGGGTAATGTCACGAATGGTAATGGTGTTGTGCGTAACCTCTGGACGCAAAGCCATCTGGTACGCTCGAACGCCGAACTGATCCTGGCGAATACAGGGGTGGTCAGCGATGCCGGTACGAAGAGTGGAATTATTGGTTATGCCTCTATTTTCCGGGCGTTATCGCTGGGTACGCTTGGGTTATTTTTTGAGCAATCACCTGTCACGACGGGCAACAACGTACCCTTTGTCCCTCGGGCGCAGGTGTTTAAAGAAGCCATTACGACGCTCGAAGCAGCCGCTACGCAATTGGCGAGCGCACCGGTTTCGGCCGATTTTACCGGAAAGGTTGTAACGGGAATTGATATTGCCAATACCATTCAGGCCCTGATTGCCCGCTATGCACTGTTTTCGGGTGATTACGACAAAGCGCTTGCCGCGGCCGCTAAAGTTGATCTGACGAAAAAATCAGTCTTCAACTTCGACGACAACACGCGTAACCCCTTGTTTGAATACACTTTTGGCAACCTGAACGTGTTTCAACCCACCAATGCCAGCCTCGGTTTAACGGGTGCACTAGCCCCCGACGCGGCCGACAAGCGGATTTCGTTCCTGACGAAAGTGAGTACGAACCCGGCTGTAGCGCCGGTAATTGCAACAGCTTTCTACACGGCTAATAATGCTGCTGTTCCGGTTTACTTACCGGGCGAAATTCTGCTGATTCAGGCAGAAGCATCTGCCCGTAAAGGCGATCTGGCCGGCGCTGTAACGGCACTCAACAAAGTGCTGACCAAAACAGCCGCTACGGATGCGTTTGGTATTGGCGCGGCCCTACCCGCTTATGCCGGTCCCCAAACCAACGACGCCATTTTGACGGAGATTTACCGCAACCGCCAGATCGAACTGGCGTATCAGGGTTTCCGCCTGGAGGATAGCCGCCGGTTCAACCGCCCCGGTCCGGGTGCAACCGGTGCCGAGCGCAACCGCAACTTTTTCCCCTATCCGCTGACGGAGCGTAATAATAACACAAACACGCCCGCCGATCCGGCGAATTAAGGTTTAGTAGACTAGTGGAGTAGGTAAAATGGGTGGAGTAGGTAGAATGAGTTAGTTACTCACTACACTTACTCCACCCATTTTACCTACTCCACTAGTCTACTAAAACTTAACCGGCAAACCCGTTCTTGTTGATTCGTAAATGGCCTGGAACAGTGCTACTACATTCCGCCCTTGCTCGCCTGTTACGGAGGGGGCGCGGCCTTCGCGGATGGCGTCGCAGAACTCGGCGATTTGCAGGCCGAAATAATAAACCGTAGCGTCGATGGTATTGAAGAAAGCGGTGTCTTCTTCGATGAACTGAGTCAATAAATTCTCTTCTCCCGGCACTGTCCATAAGTCATTGACGGGCGGATCAGTAATGGTCGACATACCGGCGATGAACAGAGCGCCCCCATCGGTTTGAACGCCAACTGATGCGCCGTTCTCACCATGCACGTGGACTTTTCCGAAGATGCCCGGCTTCTGGGAATTACTCACGATGATATTCCCTAGCCCGCCATTTTTGAATTTGACAATGGCCAATGCAGTATCATCTACTTCAATGTATGGGTGGTTCAGGTTGCGCCAGACGCCATACACCTCGTCGATTTCGCCCATGTACCAGAGCAAAAGATCAAGTTGGTGGGGAGATTGATTGACCAGAACTCCCCCACCCTCATCGGCCCAGGTTCCACGCCAGGCATCGCTTTGGTAGTAGGCTTCACTGCGCCAGCCGAGCATTTGAATTGTGCCCAGCACTGGCTTCCCGATTTTTCCCGTATCAATGGCTTCCCGAATGCGCTGGCTGGGGGCATAAAACCGGCGCTGGCTGATCACACCCAAGTGACGATTGTTCCGTTTGGCGGCATCAATCATGGCATCGCAGTCTTCTAGCGTTGACGCCAGTGGCTTCTCAACTAACACGTGCGAACCTGCGTTTAGCGCAGCAACCGTCGGTTCGCGGTGGGCCGGGTGCGTGGTACAAACGAGGCAGAGGTCGACTTTTTCCTTTTCGACCATCTCCTGCACGTTGTCATAAGCGCGGATACTGTATTTACTGGCGAAGTCTTCTGCTTTCTGATAGGTCCGGCCATACACGGCGACAAGTTCGGCATCTGGTGTATCAAGAACGGCCTGAGCGTGAAGGTGGGCCACTTTTCCGGGACCAATAATGGCAATGCGTAAGGGAGTAGGCATAAATTAAAAGCGTATTCCAACGAAATACGTCAGGTAGAGGTCTTCTACTCAAAAATGGGGAAAACTATATGAAACGGCATTTAGAAAGCTTGCTATTCATAGCGATTGTGGTTGGCGCCTGCCAGAAAGACAAGTTGATTGGCCCATCCGATCTGCTGTACAAGCGATGGCATTTAACGCAAACCCGCCCGCATGACAGCAACACCTGGCAAGTGCAAAGCACGGATGCTTATTACACGGTCGAGTACCGCCCAGACGGTAATCTGGTTTATCAGCGAAATGGTGTTACAACCCAGGCTGGCTGTTGCGCTCCAAGCAAGTTCAACCGCCAGGGTGTGATGATTAATTACTCCGACTGGACTATATGCCCAACTGCCCTTTGTTTATCCATTAAGGAAACCATAATTACCCAGTTAACCGAGAATTTACTCGAATTGGATAATGGCTATTCAATCAGTCAGTATGAAATAGCGAATTAATTCCTGCAATCAGATTACGGTTTCAATACCACTTTTATCAATCCTTTTTCTTTCTCGTAAAGCCGTCTGAACCAGTCGGCACCTTCATCTAAGGGTGCTTCGGCGCTTAATATTGCTTCGACGTTTATACGACCAGACGATATGAGTGCCAGTGCGGCTTCATATTCGCCGTTGATCGCACAAGAACCCTGTAGCCGCAATTGCCGGGTAACAATAGCCTGCAAGGGCATTTCAACAATTGGCGCGAGATTGCCTACCAGCGTCACCGTGGCCCCTTTCCGAACGCAGTCGATGGCGGTTTTAACAGACGGCCCAGCCCCTACAACTTCAAAGGATACATCGGCACCGCGTCCGTGTGTGAGGTGTTGTACTTCCTTAATTACTTCTTCGCCAGTATGATTTCCGGCGTTTATAGTACGAGTCGCACCGAGTTTTTGGGCCAACGCAAGTCGGTCATCGTCAAGGTCAATAGCGATGATTGTACCACATCCTGCCAGTTTCAAGGCCTGAATCACAAACAGGCCAATCATACCCGCACCAACAACCACCGCCGAATCATTGATCTGAACAGGCGTCAGGCTAACGGCATGAAGGGCTACAGCAACGGGCTCCACTAAAGCTGCCTGGGTAAAACTGACATTATCGGGAATAGCATACAGAATATGCTGGGGAATGGATACATACTCGGCAAACGCACCGTTGCGTTTGAAATCTGGTGTCGAAACGCCGACTACTTCACGACCGTCACTCAGGTTATATTGCCCCCGGCGGCTGTACCAGTCGTCAAGCACATATACGGTTGAGTCGAAGGTAACACGGTCGCCAGTAGCCCAGTTTTTCACCTCGCTGCCTACCTCGGCAATGATGCCGCTGGCTTCATGGCCCATGACAATCGGCGGAATTCGTCGGCCACTGCTACCGTCCATGCCATGCACATCGGAGCCGCAAATGCCCACTGCCTGCACCCGCACCAGTACTTCGTTGGGCCGAATGGTTGGTTTGGGAACGTCTTGTAAATCGAACTGATTGTATTGGGTGAGAACGAGTGCTTTCATGTGTAGAGCGGACATGCTGTCTGCAGAAGTAATACTTGAAGTAAAACGGACGAGATATCTACCAGAGTAATACTTTACTATAAAAGCGGACAGAATGTCCGCCCTACTACTTCTGATAAATCTTTACAAACGTATCGACTGGTATTTGTTCGTGATTACCGCTATTTAGACTTGGGTTAATTTCGTAGGTAACAATATCATCTACTGAATCAGGCATTTCGCCAAAAAGTTTACTGGCTGCCGTAGCGGTATACTTCTTTTTAATGCGAACTAACCGCAGGTCGGGGTCTTTGCCCCAGGCCGGATTATCACCCAGAACGAGCTGTATCTTATCCCAGTCATTGAAAAAATACTCCTGCAACAGCGGAATAATTCGGTCGCGAAAGACGATACAAAGGTCAGCGTGCGTTTCGACCGTTGTAAAATAAGCATGTCCAATCTGGTGGTCCCGGTCGAGCAGGTATTCGATACGTTCGTTAATTGTTCGTAACAGTTGAGCCAGATCAACCCCGTCGACAACCCCTAAAATCGTTGGATCGGGCAGCATTTCGCGGAAGGAGAACCGGCGTCGAAGGGCAATATCCAACAACGCAATCGAGCGGTCGGTGGTGTTCATGGTTGCCACTACGAAAAGATTTAGGGGAACACCAAATCGCTCCTGCGAATAGGGCAAGGTTAACCAGAGTTCATTGACTGCACCCAATCGCTTATCAGATTCGAGCAGCGTAATCAAATCCCCAAACACGCTGGCTACGTTGGCCCGGTTAATCTCGTCGATAAGCAGGTAATGGGCGGGTGCTTTTTTCAGTTTCTGATGACGCGTTTCCGGCGAGTCGCTCAGGCAGTCGGCCAGGGTGCCGTATCCCGCCTGTTGAATAGCCGACACGCAGGCTCTGTGAAAAATACCCTTACGAATTCGGTAACTGATTTGCCCGTTGAACACCTCCGGCCGAATACCTTCTACAAACTCTTCGTAGCTATACGACGGGTGGAAGGTGATTAAACTGGCATTTTTTTCTTGTAAATACGGTTGTAGCGCAAAGGTTTTGCCCGTACCCGGAGGTCCGAACAAAATCAGGTTATGGGGTTGATTGAGTTGTT
>CAXTJJ010000241.1:0-9060 GCA_964244155.1 uncultured Spirosoma sp. | reverse complement strand
GCCCTCGGCAAATCCCGGTGATTTCAAATACCAGGACACCAACGGCGACGGCAAAATTGACGATAACGACCGCGTGTATGCCGGCTCGTACCAACCCAAAGCCTACTTCGGGCTCAGTCTGGGGTTGACCTACAAGGGACTGGATTTGAGCATTGATGCGTATGGTAATGTGGGTAACCAGGTGTACAACGGCAAACGCGGCTTCCGCCAGAGTGCTCTGGACAATGTAGAACGGTCGATGGCCTATGGCCGCTGGACACCCGGCAGTGGTATTCAGAACGAACCAGCCGCCAACAGTGGCAACCTGCCTGCGTCTACTTACTTCGTTGAATCGGGAGATTTCGCCCGCATCAACAACGCGACGCTGGGTTACAGAATCCCTCAGACGATCCTCGACAAAGTGAAAGTGAGCAGCGTTCGGGTATTCGTAACGGCACAGAATATTCTGACCATCAAGAAATACAGTGGTTTCACGGCTGAACTACCCGGTAACCCTACCAGTCAGGGAATTGAATTAAATGCCTATCCAACTACCCAAACGTATGCCGTTGGGCTGAACGTTGGCTTCTAACTCGACACGAACATGAAACGTAATTCGTTAATTTTCAGTATCCTTACCTTCGCGGCCGTTTTATTGACCGCATCGTGCCAGAAGAGTTTTCTGGATGTACCGGTGCAGGGGCAGGCAACCACCGCTACCGACCCCAACCTCGCAGTAAACCTGGTGACGGGCGTTTATAATAGTCTCTACAATAGCGAGGCATTTGGCGGGGCCGGTGGCGATGTACACGGCATTAGCTTCATTGCCGCCACCAATATTATCTCCGACGACGCCGACAAGGGCAGTTTCGACGGCGATCAGCCGAGCCTGAAAGACATTGACAACTTCACGGTAACGCCAACCAACAACTTCGTAGCGGCTCTCTGGAATGGGTATTACAGCGGCATCTCGCGAGCGAACCAGGCACTGGCTGCCCTGGAAAGCGCTTCGCTGGATACCAAAACCAAGACGCAGTTAATGGGCGAGGTTCGGTTTATTCGTGGCTATTATTACTTCAATCTGGTTCGTTTTTTTGGCAAAGTCCCAAAAGTAGTTCGGGTGCCGAAAGATGCGCAGGATGCCAATACAGACCCCGCTTTTCAGACCCGCGCCCCGGTCGACACGATCTATAATGTCATCACACAGGACTTGCAGTTTGCAGCGGCAAACTTACCTCTACGTGCGCAATCGGCTGTTGGTCATGCCAACAAAGGGGCGGCACAGGCGTTGCTGGCCAAAACCTATCTATACCGCAAAAACTGGCAGCAGGTGCAGGCATTGACGCAGGAAGTCATCAACTCCGGCCAGTATGCGCTGGTACCTGACTACACGATCATCTGGCGGTATGCGGGCAACAACAACAGCGAATCCATTTTCGAAACCCAAAGCGGAACCTTCAACAACGGCGATATTGCCGTCGGCGGGTACGCCACCTGGCAGGGGCCACGTGTGGGTGGCAAGGGTGGCTGGACAGATTTAGGTTTCGGTTTCGACACCCCCAGTCAGAATTTGGTAAATGCTTACGAGCCCGGCGACAAACGGCGTGCTTCGACCATCATCACCATCGACAATAGCGGCAAGCACGTTGGAACGGTGCTATACGATGGCTTCCGCATCCCTAGTGCCGACTCGGTGCAAAGTCTCTACTACAATTACAAAGCGTATGCCAGTGAGAACAAAAACGTTGAGCCCTACCTGGGCAATCGGGACCTGAAACAGAAAGATGTTCGCCTTCTTCGCTATGCCGATGTGCTGCTCATGAACGCCGAAGCCAACAATGAGTTAGGCCAGCCAGCCACGGCTATTACGTATGTGAATCAGATACGAGCCCGCGCCGGGTTAGCCGCCACCACGGCAAGCGCTCAGGCTGATGTTCGCAACGCAATCTGGAAAGAACGACGAATTGAACTGGCAATGGAACACGACCGCTTTTTCGACCTGGTGCGGCAGGGGCGGGCCGCGCAGGTGATGCAGGCCGCCGGGAAAAACTTTGTGGCAGGCAAGAATGAATTATTGCCCATACCCAGTTTACAGATTCAGTTGAGTGGCGGAAAACTGGACCAGAATCCGGGGTATTGACGCTTTTTTCTGTTTTTGTCATGCTGAGAAACGAAGCATGACAAAAACAAACCGTAAAGCATTTTCGATTATCAAGTTCAAATAAATCCCAAGTACAATTTAAATCAACTAATTATGAAAACGAGAAAAATTGCGGCATGGCTAATAGCTGGTGCTGTCATGAGCACAGTGTTTACTTCCTGCAAAAAAAGCGACGATGCTGTCACATTGCCACCTATCGGTGGTTATAGTAGTTCGAGCGACATAGCATCGGCTAATTTGCTGGCACACTGGACGTTTGAAGGAACTCAAAACGAATTGATTTCCAATACGGCACCGACTAAGGCCTATGGCTCTACCAGTTATGTTACCAGCCTTACAACAGGGTCAGGTCAGGCGCTTAACCTTACTGCCGGAGCCGTCGTGTACCCCCCGATTGCAAAACTCAATACAGCCGATGCATTGGGAAGTTATACATTAAGTATGTGGGTGAATGTTAAAAACAATAAACAGTTCTTTACGTCTTTTTTCGGCCTGTTCCCCTCAGCGATTGGGAGTGGAGAAGCTTTTGGAAATTTAAGCGCAGGTGCTGAAACCGGTTGGTTCGCGGCAAGTGCTACGCCTGATACATTAGTCTTGAAGGCAAATTATAAGTCTTTGCTTGCAGATGGTAGCTTCAATGGTCAGGATAACAGGCCTGATCCACGAGGTACACCTCCGGTTGGTGTATTTAAAGGGGCGGGTGTGTGGAGTCATTTTGTTATTCGATTTGACCCAGCCACGCATAAACTACAGGTATTTGCAAATGGGCAATCTATTGGAGCTTATGATGACAGAGGAGTCAATACCGTTGCCCTTAACATGCGCGTACCTGCTCAGGCGATCATTGGAAGCTTAGCAAGTTCTGACTTAGGCTTTACTCAGGCTGGCCCTCTTCCATCCTATACGACATTAGGCACGTTCGCAATTGATAACATCAGAGTCTATAATAAGCCTTTAGCTGACGGTGATATTACATCGCTGTATCAACTAGAATCAGCAGGTCGCTAAATCATCCGGGGCTGTTTTCCAGCGAAAACAGCCCCAATTTTCAACGTTCTGAAAACATAATGACTAGCTCGAAATTAGTACTCTTTTTCCTTCTGGGTGTGGTAGGTATTGCCTGCCAGACAAAGCAGGACGTTGAACCACCGGAAACGTTTTTTTATCGTGCGTTGCAGGTAAATGGTCAATCGTCGGCCAATATGAGCTTCCGGAATGTGGGCTTAAAACCGGTGATTACCCTTTCGTTCGCGGCTCCGGTTCAGAAGGAATCGGCGTCGACGTCCATTAAACTCACGCAGAAGAACAACGCTGCAACAGTTCCCTTATCGTACACTTTTTCGGGCAATGACACCATCGTTACCCTGACACCCCAAACGGCACTTAACCCACTGACAATCTACCAGATTGAAGTATTGCCAACACTGGTTTCCCAACGAAATACGGCCCTGAACTCAACTATTACAGCCAGCTTACTCACCGCGATTGACAGCACCGACAAGTTTCCGCGTATCAGCGATTCACTTCTGCTCGATCTGGTCCAAAAACAAACCTTCAAATACTTCTGGGACTTCGGACATCCGGTTTCGGGTATGGCCCGCGAACGGAATTCATCGGGCGATGTCGTCACGTCGGGCGGTACGGGTTTTGGGATTATGGCCGTGCTGGTAGCCGCCAATCGGAACTTCATTAGCCGCCAGGATGGATTGACCCGACTCACTAAAATTACCAGCTTTCTCACCAATAACGCCAAACGCTATCATGGTGCCTTCCCGCACTGGCTCAATGGTGCCACGGGTGCCACCATTCCTTTCAGTGCCAAAGACGACGGGGCCGATCTGGTCGAAACGTCGTACCTTATGCAAGGGCTATTGACCGCCCGGCAGTACTTTAACAGCACCACCAACGCCGACGAAATCGCCCTGCGAAAGTCGATCAACGATCTCTGGAATGGTGTCGAATGGAACTGGTTTACCAAGAGCGGTACCGAAACGAATTTATACTGGCACTGGTCGCCCAACTACAATTGGGATATGAATATGCCCATTCGGGGGTGGAACGAGGCCCTGATCACCTACGTACTGGCGGCTTCATCGAACACCAGCGCGATTTCGAAAACCGTTTACGACAACAGTTGGGCGCAGAATGGGAAGATGGTGAACGGCAATAGTTACTACGGCATCAAACTGCCTCTTGGACCAGCCTATGGCGGGCCACTTTTCTTCTCGCAATACTCCTTCCTGGGCATCAATCCACACGACCTGACCGACACCTACGCCGATTACTGGCAGCAAAACACTGCCCACTCGCTGATTAACTACACGTATTGCAAAACCAACCCCAAACAGTTTGCAGGGTACAGTGCCGACAGTTGGGGCCTGACCGCCAGCGACGAGCAAAATGGATACTCGGCCCACGAACCCAACAACGACAACGGCACGATTTCGCCAACGGCTGCCCTGTCGTCCATGCCGTACACACCCACCGAGTCGATGCAGGCGCTCCGGTTTTTCTATTATAAACTGGGCGATAAACTCTGGAAAGATCAGGGGTTTGTCGATGCCTTCAACCTGACCAACGTCTGGTTTGCCGACTCGTATCTGGCTATTGATCAGGGACCTATTATTGTCATGATCGAAAACCAGCGGTCGCAGTTGCTCTGGAAATTATTTATGAGTTGCCCCGAAGTCAAAAAAGGAATGACAAACCTGGGCTTCCAAAGCCCGAATCTGAAGTAACGTGATGACGCGGCAAACCGACGTCTCGTCCGCATAGCCAAAATCTAACATTAATACCATCTTTTGGTGCGCCGTTGACGCTTGGCTTTGCCGAGTGTCTCCTATTCTTATAGGGCCTCTGGCCCGTAGTTTTCTTAATCCCTAAATTAATCAGTTGCTAATAGCAATACGGGCCAGAGGCCCTAAAGGATAAAAGACGCTCGGCAAAGCCAAGCGTCAACGGCGAGTCAATTCGATAGGTTTTAAGAAACTGACAGCACGTCAACCGACAATTACATCAAATAGCTTATGAAAACCCTACTCTTCTTCTTCCTAACCCTTAACGTTGGCTTCGCCCAACCCAAACCATACACCTTCACCAAAGCCGACAATGCCTTTTTGGACAGTCTGCAACGCGACACCTTCCGCTATTTCTGGGAAACAGCGAACCCTGCCAATGGACTGGTACCCGACCGCGCCCCAACGCCAGCGTTCGCCAGCATTGCAGCCGTCGGCTTTGGTTTAACGTCCTATTTAGTGGGTGTTGAGCGCGGTTATATTTCCCGCGCTCAGGCGGCAGATCGCACCCTAAAAACATTGCGTTTTTTCGCGAATGCGCCCCAGTCCGGGAAAGCAACGGGCGTGACCGGTTACAAAGGTTTTTTCTACCATTTTCTGGATATGAAAACAGGCGAGCGATTCAAACAGGTGGAGCTTTCCACCATTGACACAGCACTATTATTAGGCGGCATTCTGAGCGCACAATCCTACTTTGACAAAAACACCCCCGTTGAAACTGAAATCAGAAAACTGGCCGAACAGATTTATGGCCGTGTAGACTGGACATGGATTCAGGCAAGACGGCCCTTTGTATCAATGGGCTGGCATCCCGAAAAGGGATTTATTGATGCCGACTGGAAAGGCTATAACGAAGCCATGTTGCTGTATGTGCTGGCGCTTGGCTCACCCACGCACCCAGTCGATGCTGATGTTTGGCCCGCCTGGACAAAAAGCTATGATTGGGCGGCACCCCATTGGGCTACGTTTCAGGGGCAGACCCACATCAATTTCGATCCCTTATTCGGGCATCAATACTCGCATGTCTGGATTGACTTTCGGGGTATCAAGGATGCCTATATGAAAGGGAAAGGACTCGACTATGCCGAAAATTCGCGCCGGGCCACCTACGCCAACCGGGGGTATTGTATGGCGAATCCAGCCAAATGGCAGGATTACAGTTCGACCATCTGGGGGTTGACTGCCTGCGATGGGCCAAAGGACACAACAGTTGCCGGTCGAAATTTCTTTTCCTACCGCGCACGGGGTGCGGCCATTCAGCAAGTGGTGGACGATGGAACCATTGCCCCCACAGCGGCAGGTGGTTCGATAGCCTTTGCCCCCGAAATTTGCCTACCCGCCCTGCGCGCCATGAAATCGAAATATGGGTCGAAACTTTACGGGAAATACGGCTTCCTCGATGCCTTCAACCCAACCTATCGCTATCCATCGGCTTTCGCGAATGGCTCCACGGCCAAAGGCTGGTTCGACAGAGATTACCTCGGCATCGACCAGGGGCCTATTTTGCTCATGGCCGAAAATGCCCGGACTGATTTTGTCTGGAACCTGATGAAACGCAACCCGCACATTCGCAAAGGGCTGGAACGGGCGGGCTTTACGGGTGGCTGGTTGAAGTAGTACCGACCGTCCCGGTCAGCAGTGGTGGTCAACTGGCCTTTTTATTTCTAGACAAGCGTAGCACTGATTTAGTTGTGTTGTCAGTTTTGAGAAACTGATAGGTTTCTAAAAACTGACAACACGACGCTGTGACCTTAAAATACAGACTACTATTTTGAACGGCTTTAGCCGTTTGCCACACATCAACCTACCGGGTCTTATTCCTCAACACAACCAGTGGCAAATGCATATCCCAGGTTGGTTTCAGTCCCTCCTGAATGATAAATGTCTTTGCGAAATTCCCCAGCACGATATCCGGGTCGCCATCGTGGTCCCAGTCGTTCACGTCCATACAAATCCAGCGACCGTAGGTGCTGATGGGTAAAGCGTGTGGTCGAAATTGAAGTGATTTTTCCTGTTCGAAATACAGACAGCTTTCGGATGGGTCGGTTTTAAAATCGGCGAAAAATGCAATGGTCGCAATATCCAGGTCACCGTCCTGATCGAAGTCGGTAGCAATGGCTTTGGTGCAGCCGTTTATTGGGTAGAAATAGGTTTGTTTATAGCGAAAATCGTCCTCGTTGAGGTAAATGTAAACTCCGTGATAGGGCTTCATTACTTTCGAATAATCGCTGTTATCGCCACAGGTGTAGAGAATATCCAACCGGCCATCCTTGTTGAAATCGACCAGTTGAAAACTGGTGGAGCCATACACTGACGGAAACCGAAGCAGATTCCGCTCCGTAAACCCGCCCTTTTTATCATTCAGGAACAGCCATATACCCTCGTCGGCATGGGCGAACAGGACGATCAGGTCAGGCCAGCCATCGGCGTTGAAGTCACCAACGGTAGCCTCACTTGCCCCGGCCACTTCTTTGATGGGAATCTGGGTAAATTGATGATTCGGCTGTTGTTTCAGCCAGTAAAGCCCGCCCTTGTTATGCCCGAATCCGCAAACAACCCAATCCATCAACCCATCTTTATTGACGTCAGCCGATACCGATTGTAGCGGCCGGGGCAAGTCCGTAGCCAACGTCGACGAATCGGCACTATGTTGGCCGTTCATTAGCAACGAAATCACTTCACCCTTGGCAATATCAGCCGCCTTCATGGTTCCCAGAATGGTGAATAACCCACGCTCGTTACCAGTCTCGTCTCGGGAAAAGGATGCATTCACAACCGCCGAATGAAGTTGTTTGAACAAGGTCGGTTTCAAGGCTTGATCCCAGCGGGTCAGATCGCTTCGAAGGGCGTCGCTGGAATAAAGCTGGCGACTAATGGTATCCATCGCGACCATCGTCGTCATGGCTATCTGACTTGTATCAGTCCTAGGTTTTTCCAGTGAAAACAAGGCCCAGTCATTTACGGTAGCCTCGGGCTTGTCGGCGGGTCTGAGTTTTTCCGGTGCCAGGGTCTGGTAATACGCAATTAGCTTTTGCCAGTTGTCGAACGTAATCGCCGATTTTGACCCGGCATAATACAACCCTCCGGGATATACTTCCAGACCAAGGTTTGGGGCCATAGCGGGCAGCACGTGCTTCACCCACGTTTCTTTATCCAGCAGTTCGGGTGCTGGAACAAGATGACAAGCCGCGCAATGCTGCTGCGCCAGTCGTTTTCCTTCGGTAATAAGCGGGTCATTCTCATGTCCGGACTGACAACTGCCGATGGTTATGCCCATGATGGCAACAGCCAGAAACCAAATGTAGTATTGAGAAAAGGGACGTCGTGTAAGAATCATCTATCAAATCCAGATTTCATAAAGATGATAGAACACAAATTTTTATGATTTTTAGGATTCGGTATGATTTTAAATTCGTCGTTAATAATTTGAAAATCATACCGAATCCTAAAAATCATAAAAATCCGCGTTCTATTGCCGCTCCCCTACCAGATTCAGCATAAACGCATATTCCAGCGCGGTTTCCTTTAATGCCTGGAATCGGCCCGATGCACCCCCGTGGCCCGCTTCCATATTCGTATGAAGTAAGAGTTGGTTGTTGTCCGTCTTCATGGTGCGGAGTTTAGCCACCCATTTGGCAGGCTCCCAATACTGCACCTGCGAATCGTGTAAACCCGTGGTTACGAGCAGATTCGGATACGCTTTCTTCTCAACGTTGTCGTAGGGCGAATACGACAGCATGTAGTCGTAATACTCCTTGTTTTTTGGATTACCCCACTCCTCAAACTCACCGGTCGTGAGCGGAATACTTTCGTCCAGCATGGTCGTTACGACATCCACGAAAGGGACAGCCGCTACCACACCTCGATAGAGTTGCGGAGCCTGATTAATAACTGCCCCCATCAGCAACCCGCCCGCACTACCGCCCATGGCAAAGAGTTTGTCGGTGCTGGTATATTTGTGTTTGATAAGGTATTCCGACACGTCTACAAAGTCATTGAACGTGTTTTTCTTTTTCAGCATTTTGCCGTCCTCATACCAACGGCGGCCCATTTCCTGCCCCCCGCGAATGTGGGCAATGGCAAAAATGAAGCCCCGATCGAGCAAGCTCAGGCGGGTCGAGCTAA
>CAXTJJ010000240.1:0-9060 GCA_964244155.1 uncultured Spirosoma sp. | reverse complement strand
GAGGCCTTTTCGGCAGGCGCGAATCTGGCTACCCTATTCATGTTTGCCGTTGAACAGGAGTTCGATGAGGTAAACCTGATGATTGCCCAGTTCCAGAAACTCATCACCCGCCTGCGCTATTCATCCATTCCGGTCGTTGTCGCTCCGCACACCCTCACGTTGGGGGGCGGCTGCGAAGCTGTGTTGCACGCCGACCGGGCCGTAGCCCATGCTGAAAGTTATATTGGCTTGGTGGAAGTAGGTGTTGGCCTGATTCCGGCGGGTGGTGGTACTAAGGAAATGGCCGCCCGTGCATCGGATCTGTATCAGTCTGGTGACCCGGAGTTGAATATTCTGCAAAACATATTCATGAATATTGCCACGGCTAAAGTTTCGACCTCGGCGCAGGAAGCCCGCGAAATGAACTACCTGCGCTCAACCGATCAGATTGTGATCAACCGAAGCCGTTTGCTGGCTGAAGCAAAGCAAGCGGCTATTGAACTGGCCGACAATGGCTACACGCAACCTAAACCCCGCACTGACATTAAAGTACAGGGAAAAACGGGCATTGCTTTGTTCAAGGCAGGTATAACCGCTATGCGCATGGGGCGTTATATTTCAGATCATGATATGAAAATTGCCGACAAATTAGCCTACGTTATTTGTGGGGGCGACTTGAGTGCTCCGCAAGTGGTGTCGGAGCAATATTTGCTTGATCTGGAACGGGAAGCGTTCCTATCGCTCACAGGTGAGAAGAAAACGCTGGAACGGATTCAAAGCCTGCTGACGGGCGGTAAGCCACTACGGAATTAATCCGGGAAAGTACGATCGTACGATTTAACAAGCAGTAAAGGGCACCTTTCAAATGAGCTATTTGAGGGTGCCTTTTTTTATATTGACCGCTCTGCTGATAATCTGATGTGTGTATACAGGAAGGCGAAGAAAAAGACATTGGTTTGCCCGTTGGGTGGTTAAGAATAGGTATTAGTCCGTATTCGGGAATAGGGTTATCCCGCTTTTTTAGGGCTGCTGTGTCTGCGTACATATCAATTGTTTTTATATTATGTCATTGAGTAACAATAATATATCATAAAAGCTATTCAGTTAAGAAGAATAGTATTAATTTTAGATTTTTGAGTAAAATAGGCTTAGCCCTATCAAATTTTATGCCATTTAATATATTTCCGTTGATTTTTCGAAACCGAATATATGGCGATTTGCTTAACTTGTAAACACAATTAGCCTAACCTCATTAAGTAAATTAACCCACAAACGTAAATGAATGCTCCACTAAGTGACGAAGAGATGATTCGACGGTATCTGCCGAGTCAGCCTGCCCACTGTTTTGAGGCTCTTTACAATCGCTACGTCAACAAAGTCTACCGACGATGTTTATCGATGACAAAAGACCCTTTAAAAGCTGAAGATTTTACCCATGATATATTCCTGAAAGTTTTTCATAAACTGGATGCTTTTCAGGAGCGATCAAGTTTTTCTACCTGGCTTTATTCAATAGCCTATAATTACTGCTCCGACCAGATTCGATTGGCAAGAAGGCTACAGGTTACGGGTATTGACGAAAACTTCAAACACGACATTCCCGAAGTAAAAGAAGAATATTTACACGAAGAAACGCTTCATCTGGTTAATCGGGCCATGGAGTTTCTTTCTATAGATGAGCAGGCGTTATTGAGGCTTAAATATGAAGACGGTATGAGCATTGCTGCCATCAGCGAAGCCTGCAATTTGAAAGAAAGTACAGTAAAAATGCGGTTAAAACGTAGTCGGGATAAAATATACCGTCTGTACGAAAAAATGTATACCGTATAAGTTGCAGTGTGTTTGTTACTAAAACAGGTCAGCCCACGTTTCGAGCGTGGGCTGACCTGTTTTATTTTGTTCATTATTGACTCTCAATAGTTTATGGTCACGATTTTTTAACTCGTTTTATTTGGTGAATGTGATAAACTGATCTAAAGAGGCTGGATTGCGGACGGTGTCTTTGCTTGTGGCTAAAGAGGCATTCATGCCCGATAAAATCTTCTTGACGGGTGTTTCAAGTTTCTTTCCGCTTATTGTATAGGGAACGTCAGTTATTTCATATATGGCATCGGGTACATGGCGCGGGCTAAATTGGCTACGAAGGGTATTTTTTATACGGTCAATCAATTCGGACGTTAACTCGGCTCCCTCGTCCAGAACCACAAATAGAGGCATGAAATATTGACCGCCCGGCTGCTCTACGCCAACGATCAAACTATCGGTAATTTCGGGCAGACTTTCGACCGCGCTATAGATTTCGCTGGTGCCAATGCGAACGCCATCACGGTTGAGGGTGGCATCAGAACGACCGTAAATAATAACACCATTCCGCTCCGTTATTCGGATGTAATCGCCATGCCGCCAAATGCCGGGGTATTCCTCAAAATAGCTTTTGCGATACCGGTCATTATTGGGGTCATTCCAGAAATAAACAGGCATGGAGGGCATCGGCTCTAAAATCACCATCTCGCCCATCTCACCCCGAACAGGTCTGGCATGCTCGTCGAAAGCTTCGACTTTACAACCTAATAGCCGACACTGAATTTCACCTTCAAAGACGGGTAAAAGTGGGTTGCCGCCCACAAACCCACTACACACATCGGTGCCACCACTGAGCGAGATCAACCATACGGTTGGCTTTACGGCTTCGTAAATCCATCGAAAACCTTCGGGCGGCAACGGAGAGCCTGTTGAGCCAATGGTACGTAAACTGGCCAGACTTCCCGTATCGACGGGTCGTAACCCCGCACGCAAACAGGCTGTATAATAAGCTGCTCCACCACCAAAATGGGAAATTCGGGCCTCATCGGCAAGTTTCCAGAGTACGTTTAGATTCGGGTAACCCGCAGCACCGTCGTACAGAACAAGCGTTGCACCAACGAGCATGGCCCCAATGGCATAATTCCACATCATCCAGCCCGTGGTGGAATACCAGAAATACCGGTCCCCAATGCGTACATCCTGATGGAGTGCCAGCGCTTTCAGATGCTCAAGTAAACAACCGCCCACACTATGCGTGATGGCTTTGGGCTTTCCCGTTGTACCCGACGAATACAGCACCCATATGGGGTGATCGAACGGAACCGGTTCAAACGTTAAGCCATCGGGAGCAGGCGTTTCCAATACCTCATCCCAACGGGTAGCACCTGCCAGCTCGCTTTCTTTGTCCAGATAGGATACCCAGATAACTTTTTGAACGGTTGGCAATTTCCGGCGTAATTCGTTGATAGCGTCGGTCTTGTCAATTTTTTTGCCGTTGTATGTGTAACCATCGGCTGCAATGAGGACTTTAGGCTCAATTTGCCGGAACCGGTCGATCACACTGGCTGTCCCGAAGTCTGGTGAACAACTCGACCATATCGCGCCAATGGCATTGGTGGCCAGAAAGGCCACAACCGCTTCGGGACAGTTAGGAAGTACGGCCACAACCCGGTCGCCTATGCCTACCCGTTGTTGACGTAAATAGGCAGCCATAGCCGCTACCTGACGTTCCAGTGTATCCCACGATAAGCTGGCCACAGCGGGCTGCTGTTCGGAAGAGAATAAAATAGCCGGACGTTGGGTGCTGCGATGGCGAAAAATATGTTCGGCATAATTGAGGGTAGCTTCCGAAAACCAGCTTACACCGATCATGTCCAGCTTGTTGGGTCTGAAAAATACCTGGTGATAAGGTGTATGGCTTTGAACGTCGAAGAATTGCCAGATACTCTCCCAGAAATCTTCCAGATCTGTTACCGACCAGTCCCACAAATCGTCATAATCCCGAAAATACAAGCCTTTCTTTACGAACAACCAATCCATATACCGTTTCAAAAGTGACTGCTCAGTGGCATTGCGGGTGGGCTTGTAGAGAGGAGTCAAGACGGGCTTGGGCATAGACGTAGTTTTAAGAAGGATGAGGGTAGCCATTGATGGTAAAAAAACTGTACCAATAGCTCGGTATTGACTAACGACTAAGGGCTTCTGCGGATTGTTTTTTCGATAAAAAGCGTTGGAATAAAAAGCGCATGGTTGGGTTGTCCTGAAAAACCCTAACTTTGTGGCCCATTTTGTATTTTCTAGTAACAGCTATGCTGACAATCAGTCAGATTTCTCTAAATAAAATCTGATTTACTGTATTATTCCATGAGTCAAGATTCAGAACAGAACGACCGGGGCACCGGACCTAGCCGTGATGGTGATTCGCTTCGGCGGAACAGTCGTTCTTCCGGCCGTCGGGATGACGCCCGCACCAGTGGACCAACGGGCCCACGTACGAATGCAAACCGGGATGCCGATCGCCCCCGCTTCAGTCGGGATAACGACCGCCCTAAATTTAACCGACCCGGTGATGGGGATCGCCCCCGTTTCGATCGGGACGACCGCAATAGCGGACCACGAGCGGGTGCTGGTCGGGATTCTGGCGCACCAAACCGGCCTTTCAGACCAGCCGGACCACGTAGCGACGGACCTTCTGAAAAATCGCGTTTCGACCGCGACCAGAACGACCGCCCGAAATTTAACCGCCCTGCCGACGGCGACCGGCCTCGTTTCAGCCGGGACAATGATCGTCCGAAGTTCGACCGCCCTGCCGACAGCGATCGCCCGCGTTTTAGCCGGGATAACGACCGCCCAAAACCGAGCCGACCTGCTGATACTGATCGCCCCCGGTTCAATCGGGAAGACCGCACGTATCGACCAGCCGGAGCCGGACCAAGAAACAATACGCCACGTTCTGAATCAGATGGCCCAACGGGTGCACCGCGCTTCAATCGGGAAGATCGTCCACAACGTCCCGACCAGCGTAGCCGCGATACCGATTCTCCGCGTTTTTCGAACAACAAGAACAGTAGCACCGACCGTTTCGGTACGGATCGCCCAAAACGTGACGACCGCCGGGAAGGCGACCGCCCGCGTATAGGCCGAAGTGATTATCCGCGCAGTAATGATCGTCGGAGTGATTCGGGTGCTGGTGCTTCGCGTTTTTCGCGCGATAACAAGCGCGATGGTGGAGCCGGTCGATTCGACAAGCCAGGGTTTAAGCGGGTAGGTGGTTTCAGCCGTGAGGCCGACGAACGCAACCGATTTGGTAGCGAAGAGCAGCCCAGTGGTCGTCGTAACGACCGTACAGAAACGGCAGACGAAACACGCTTCACGGGTAAACAACGGAAAGAATCGGGCGACCGTCGCACGGGGAGCTTTACCAAAGCCCCAAACTATAACCTGGAGCAAACACGCGCCAACGACACGTTTAAGCGCGGTCGGAGTGACGACAAACGGCATAGTCCAGCCAGAGAAGGCGATCAGGAAAAGCCGAAACGCCAGCCATCCAACGACCGTAACGACGGACCGGGAACAACGCGCTTAAACCGCTACATTGCCAATTCGGGGGTTTGTTCGCGTCGGGAAGCCGATGAACTTATTGCCCGTGGCGACATTTCGGTAAATGGCAAAGTCGTGAACGAAATGGGCTATAAAGTGAAAGAAGGCGATACGGTTAAGTATGGCACCAAATCACTAACCCCCGAGCGCTTCGTGTATGTGTTGTTGAATAAGCCGAAAGACTATATTACCACGACAGAAGACCCCGAAGAGCGCAAAACCGTCATGGAATTGGTAGCCGATGCGGGTAATTTTCGGATGTATCCGGTAGGTCGTTTAGACCGCAATACAACGGGTTTGTTGTTAATAACAAATGACGGTGAACTGGCCGACAAATTGACGCATCCATCCTACAACGTTCGCAAAATCTATCAGGTTGAGCTGGATAAGCCGTTCACCGAAGAGCATCTTGAAGCGGTTAAGAAAGGCCTTGAACTCGAAGACGGCCCGATCAAACCCGACGCGGTAAGTATTGTTACACCCGACGGTTATGTGGTTGGTATCGAAATTCACTCGGGTCGCAACCGCATCGTGCGTCGTATATTCGAGAGCCTTGGTTATGAAGTGACCAAGCTTGACCGTACCACCTACGCCGGTTTGACCAAAAAAGAATTGCCCCGCGGCAAATGGCGCTTCCTCGACCCCAAAGAGGTCGTGAAACTGAAGTACCTTAACTCGTAGATTTAAATTAGTAAAATAGGAAATGGTAGAATAGTAAGAGTAGTTTAGCTGACTAATCACTATTCTACCATTTCCCATTCTACTATTTACCAAATGAACCACCTCTTCCCCTACATTGAGCGCACATTGCTGCATCCCGGAGTGACCATTGGGGAGCAATACAACGCGCTCGATGAGGTGACCCAACTAGGTATGGCTGGCCTGACCGTTGCGCCGTTTTGGGTGAAAAAATTCCGACGTGAACTAGGGGAGACCCATCCGGCTGTACTGTCGACGGTGATCGGATTTCCATTCGGGTATCAGCGTACAGAAGCCAAGCAAACCGAAATTGAGTGGGCATTGCGCGACGGTGCCAGCGAAATTGAAGTAGTGCTGAATACATCGGCCCTGTTTTCGTCTACCTCTGTCTGGATTAAAATCGAGTTAGCAAAGTTGGTTGCGCTGGTTCATGCGCAGGAAAAGCTTTTTACGGTTATTCTGGAAACCTCGTTGCTCGACCTGGAACAGGTAGAGAAGATGATAAAGATCGCGACGGATACCGGAGCCGATTTTATTAAAAATGCTACAGGGGCATTGAATGCGGGATTCTCTCCCGAAGCCGCTTTACAATTCCGTCAACTCGTGCCAAAATCAGTCGGGGTGAAGATTGTCGCTGATGACGCCACCGAGTCCCAAATGGAAGCCCTGGTGGCGGCTGGTATTGAGCGGCTGTCGATTAGTCACCTTTCCCTATAAATAGCTGCCTGACCTTGGTGGCAATACGACCTTTTCATATATTTCGATCGATTCACGCTTCGTGTCAATATGAAACTTTGGTCTACTTTTCTGTTGCTTGTTTGGGGTTCCGCTTTGCTGGCTCAACCTACTGTTTATCAAGGTTTTCAGGCTGATACAGCGGCTGAGCCTCGGGGCGGCATGGCTTATCTCACTGCTTTTTTGCAAACCAATCTACACAAACCTACCGCTGCCGAAGCGAAAGGAGTTGGCGGTAGAGTCGTTGTGAGCGGTATTGTTGAAACAGACGGGCGCATCAGCGATGTAAAGTTGATGAACTCGTTTCGCCCTGACTGCGACCGCGAAGCCCTGCGGGTATTTAGTCTGTTCAACGCCTGGAAACCAGCCTACAAAGATGGTAAACCCGTGCGGCAACAGGTCAGTATGCCCATTGCCTTTAAACCCAATCCGCCATATGTTTATGAAAATGGTGCCCGTGTCAGCTACTTCGACGCCGACGATAAATTACTTACTGATAGCACTAAGGCACGGTATAAGCAAATTGTACCGATAGACTCATTAGGCATGCCTGTAGGGGATATCGTGCTTTACAAAGCCAAAGGCGATTCCTGGAAGGAAGAAAAACGGATTCCGCTCATTCGGAAGCCAAACGGCATTCGGGAAGCATCGGGAAAAACAGGCTATTTTATTGGCTACCCGAGTAGTGTCGACCAATGGAATGGTCTTCTGGTGAGTGTAGATGACCGGGGAGCTTTGCGTAGGCAGGTATATTTTCAGGAGGGGAAGCGGATTGGTACCGAACTGCTTTACCACACGAACAGTGCTATCGCCGAAAAAATTGAGGAATTTGACGAGAAATATGTGAGTACATCCTGGTATCAAAACGGGCAGGTTAGGCAAATTCGGGCTATTAGCAAACCGAATCCCGGATTTCCAGGTGCGCCAACCCATGTTTTGTCGGTTTGGGATAGCACGGGGCGTCAACTGGTTAAAGAGGGTTTCGGTCGGGCTTTTTACTTTGGTCAGGTTAAGTCACATGCAGATACAACCAAGTACACAACCTATACAGAGGAGGGAAATTATGAGAACGGTTTTAAACAAGGTATTTGGCAAGGCCGTTTTGCCGATGGTTCTTATTCCTTCGAAGAAGAGTATGATAGGGGCATGTCTAAAAGCGGGAAAGCCCTGGCGGCAGATGGGTCCGTCCAGTATTATACGGTAGTTGAGCAGCAACCTGAATTTAAAGGCGGCATGCAGGCATTGGGTCAATTTTTAAGCCAGAACCTACGCTATCCCGTTGACGCACAACAAGCCAAGGTGCAGGGCAGAGTATTTATCAGTTTTGTTATTGATAAGGACGGCGAAGTTGATAATGTCCAGGTTTTGAAAGGGATTGGCTTTGGGGCCGATGAAGAAGCAGTCCGGGTAGTGAAAGCCACAAGTGGCCTCTGGAAAGCGGGCACGCAGCGGGGCGAGAAGGTTCGGGTGAAATACAATTTGCCAATCAATTTTACACTTAATTAATACTGTTTTCAATAATACCCTATCATATTGAGAAAAAATCCTATCATTTTGGTAGGGTATGTCTCTGCGCCAAAAATACCTTGTTTTTCTAACAGTCAGATAGATAGGCAGTTGTTGAGGTGCTGGTAATTTTGGCCCTGAATTGGCATAATGAGCTTAAACACGTTATGCCAAGGATATGGAAACAAGTATTGATCAGTCGGGCTTACGGTCTCTTTTACTGAACAGAATTCCCGAAGCCCGCAAAGAATTTATGGCGCTGCCCTGCGAGGTCAGCGTTTATACCACGCTGCATAAGTTGTATGAGGTCACGTCGGTGCTGGCCCATCAAAACAAGTTCAGAGCCGTCAAACGCTGTCTGCTGGTCGCTGAAGAGCTATTGCTGGAAGGTGACAAAAAAATCAGCAATGCCGTTTGCACCATCTATGTCTTTCACTTAGGCATGTTGCTCGACAAGCGGGATTCCCGCGCCGAAGTCATCCACTACCTGATGCCCCGTGCGCTCCGCGCCGAATATCACCGTCAGCTTACTACTTGTCTTCCTTAACTGTTATGGCAGAAGGATCTGTTTTGACAGCCTGTACGAATATGGAAACCGAGTATACGATTAGCATAGCATCGGCCAAACACCTGATCTATGTGGATGCAATTTGCCGCCTGATGAAAGAAAGTGCGCAAACAAGAGGCACCGGCATTGCCGGGCGTTCGCCGGACTATTTGAAACAGAAAATACTGGAA
>CAXTJJ010000239.1:0-9073 GCA_964244155.1 uncultured Spirosoma sp. | reverse complement strand
CCCGACTTTGTCCGGAACAACTGGGTACCAACGGTATTGAGCCGAATAAACGCCGAGTCGCAAGCCCGGCAACCTGAACCCGTTGTTACGCCAACACCTCCCCCGGTGGCTACGCCCATTGCCACACCAACGTATGACGAGTTGATTGAACCAAAGCCAGAAGCGCCCAAACCAAGCGTCACTGCCGCTGATCTGGCTATGCCCAGCCCCCCGGTTGCTGAGCCACCGGTTTATGTTGCGCCACCGGTCACTCCAATCGAACGGCCCGTAAAACCGCCCAGCCCACCGGAGCCTGCCCCCATTGTTCGCTCGTTTACGGCTACCCCCGCCCGTGTAAAAAAAGGGCAGCCCGTTACGCTTGCCTGGGACGTTGAGAACTTGTTGGCCGTAACAATCGATGATCTGGGCGAAGGGTTATCGCCCAGGAATCGGGGTTGGGTAAAACCTGGCAAAACAAGCGACTACACCCTTTTCGATGCGAATAATAACCCACTGAGTACTGTACGAATCGAAGTAATTCAACCCGATCGGAGTGGCCTGTATGGCGTTTTGTTTGCCTTGGCTTTGCTGGCCATTATCTACTGGTTTATAAAAAGCAACACGGGTACTGATAACACCCCGCCCAGGACTAATCACAAAACCGAACAGACAACGGGCTCGTCGGGAGATGATGGCTCAAGTCGAAAAAAAAAAGTAAACCAAGTCGAACTACCGGCAGAAAACGAGTCAACTACCGAAGCGACTAGTCCACAACCAACTGAAACCACCAGCGAGCCAACAGTCGCAGTACCCGATAATACACCAAAAGCGGAGGCCCCCTTTTCGAAATCAACGCCCGCCGAAAATACAGCCTCGGCCGAACCAGCACCCAAACCGGCTACACCAGCGGATGCCCGACAGGGGAAATACGAGGAAGCCTTCGGCGACAAGCCCTACGATAAAGTTGAACTTGGAGCCGATGAACGCGGCTGGCGCCGTGCCCGAAGCAATGGCCGCTGGGGTTTCATCAATGAAGCTGACGAATGGGTAATCCGCCCCGAATTTGAAGCGGTCACCCCGTTCCGGGGCAATATAGCAGCTGTTTTCCTGAACGGTCAGCTCATGACTATCAACCGCCAGGGAGAGCAGGTAAGGAATAGCCAGTGAGGTACACCTGTAAAGAAGTTGACATTATAGATACTGGTTACGATTCGGTAGGTAAATGATTGGATGTGTTACAAAATAGTGGTTGTCTGCTTTTAGCTCAGTTGCTTTAATCGCAGATACTGCAATAACATAATAGTCTTCCCATCCATGATTTCGCCCCGATCAACCATAGCCATTGCCTGACGGACAGACAGTTCCAGGATGTCGATCTCCTCTTCGTCAATACCTCCCCCGGCATGGCGTTCAGTATCAGCAGAATATTCAGCCAGGTAAAAAAACAGTTTTTCGGTGACCGAACCAGGACTCATGTAGGCTTCCATCACTCTTTGCACCGACTCAATATGGTAGCCCGTTTCTTCTTCCGTTTCCCGCCGAATGGCGTCGTCAGGGTTTTCGTCATCCAGTAGTCCTGCACAGGTTTCGATCAGCATACCGGTTGAATTACCGTTTACAAAAGTGGGCAAGCGAAACTGTCGAGTCAGTATCACAGTGTCTGTCTGCGGATTATGTAACAGAATCGTTGCCCCGTTTCCCCGGTCGTAGGCTTCGCGCTGCTGGCTTGTCCATTCCCCATTTTTCCCAAGGTAGTTGAACGTAAATCGTTTCAGGGTGTACCAATTATTAGACAGTAATTTCTCTTCCGTTATTTCTACTCGTTCAGTATTTTCGACAGTCATTGTTCAAAAATGTTTAAAATTGTTTATTTTTGAACAAAATAACTTAATAGTCTATGAATTTCCAACACCGGAAACAGCTTATTGTACAAACGGTCGACGAGCGGGGTTCTGTTGATGTACGTGAACTAGCCGAAATTCTAAAAACCTCGGAGATGACCGTTCGGCGTGATTTAGTGCAACTGGCTGCTTCAGGATTGCTTTATCGCACACGGGGCGGTGCTATGAAAGTCAGCCTGGCAACCGATCAATTCCGGTTCGCCAACAAAGCCGCCGTAAATGCCGAGCGGAAAGATTACATCTGCCGACTGGCTGCACGTGAAATTCAGGAAGGTGATATTATTTTTATGGATTGCGGCAGTACCGTGTTTCGGCTATGTCAATTTATTCGTAATAAACGCATTACGGTGATCACAAACTCCCTCCCGGTGGTAGCCGAATTGATGTCGTCTGAAGTGATCGTTAATTTAGTAGGGGGCGAGGTCGATAAAGAACGACAGGCCATTCATGGATTAATCGCCGAAGAACACATGGCCCGCTACCGCGCTAAGCGGGCCTTCATCGGCGTTGATGGTATTTCGCTTCAGCACGGTCTGAGTGCCAACAGCGAGAAAGAAGCCAGCACGGCGGTGGCCATGGCCCGCCAAAGCGATAAAGTTTACCTTCTCTGCGATTCCTCGAAATTAGAAACCAACAAATACCTCTATTTTGCGCCCCTAAGCCTGTTCGATGTGCTCATTACCGATAACGAAGCCAAACCGGAATTGGTGGCGGCTTATCAACGGGCAGGTATTACACTGATTAATTAACTCATGTACCAAATCTGGATTGATACCGGTGGAACCTTTACAGATGGCCTGGCCCAACACCCTGACGGAACGATACACCGTGCCAAAGTGCTGAGCAGTAGTCGGCTGCGCGGGCAGATCATAGATGGCAAATTCAAAGCGCCCTGGTTAACAACGCCCATTTTTGATGGGTATACACTCCGTTTTGTTGACACTGGAGAGACATATAAAGTCGTTACGCTAACCACAGATGGCCTGCTTACGCTTGACCATTCGTCAGCAACAGTCAATACAAACGCCACCGTCGAGCTATTTACGGATGAAGAAGCGCCCGTTTTGGCCGCTCGCCTGTTAACAAAAACACCGCTAAACCAGCCATTCCCCCCGTTGGAGATGCGGCTGGGTACCACTAAAGGCACAAATGCCTTGCTTGAACGGAAGGGTAGTCGGGTGGCTCTGCTTGTTACAAAAGGCTTTAAAGACCTACTCAAAATCGGAACACAGCAACGGCCCGATCTCTTTCAGCTGGCTATTCCCCCAGCCGAAGTCTTGTATGATTCCGTTGTGGAAGTCGATGAACGACTGGCAGCAAACGGTCAGATTTTAAGACCATTATCCAATCAGACCATCACTAACCTGCTTGCGCAACTCCACAAAAGCAAGCCCGATGCCGTGGCGATTTCGCTCCTGAACGCCTATCGAAACCCGGCACATGAACAACAATTATATGATGCCCTGACCAAAGCGGGGTTTGCCTATATTACACGGTCGACCCAGGTTTCAACAACTCCACAATACGTTTCCCGAACCCAGACTACTGTAATAGATGCTTATCTGACCCCCATTATGCGGACATATCTGAATAATGTGCAACAGCAACTGGGAGGTAGTCCTGTGCGCGTAATGACCAGTTCGGGCGGGCTGGTTCGCACGGATTTGTTCCAGCCAAAAGATAGTTTGCTCAGTGGACCAGCCGGTGGTGTTATTGGGGCTGCTGATGTCTGGGCCAAGCTCTGGCCCGGCCATCGCGATTCCCGTCAAGAGCCCGACCAGAGCCTGGTCCAGAGGGGTATACTCACCCTCGACATGGGCGGGACAAGCACCGACGTTGCCCGGATTCAGGATGGGCTGGATTACCGATTCTCTACCAGAATTGGCCCTTTCGATTTGCAGCTTCCGTCGCTGGCCATTGAAACCGTTGCTGCCGGGGGCGGGTCGATCTGCTGGTTTGATGGTACGCAACTACGGGTTGGGCCACATAGCGCAGGAGCGGCCCCGGGGCCAGCCTGTTATGGAGCAGTCAGTGCGGCCACAGGTAAACCTTTGTTGACCATCACCGACATAAATCTGTTACTCGGCAAACTTCACTCCAAACAGTTTGGTATTCCGATTTTCCCTACGAAAGCGCAGGATGCCTTAGTCGAGATTGTGCGGCAAATTGAAGCGACAGGCGCGGTTGCCTCGCCCCTTGAGGTGTTGCGTGGCTTCGAGCATATTGCGAACGAGACAATGGCGGGAGCTATTCGGAAGATTTCGGTGGCACGTGGGTTCGATCCAAAGGAATACGCCTTACTGGTTTTTGGTGGGGCCGGTGGCCTGCACGGATGTGCCATTGCCCGGCTGCTGGGGATGGAGCGGCTTATTCTGCCTTTCGATGGCGGATTATTGAGTGCATATGGTATCGGTCAAGCGCAGATTGAGCGAATGGCTTCGCAGACAATCCTACAGCCTTTATCGGCGGTTGCCGATGAACTTGCTGCTATACGCCAGACCCTGATCGACACAGCTACAACAAATCTTCGTCAGGATATTGACACCGATACGGCCATCAAGACCAAATCAGTATCCGTTTTCCTGCGGTTATCCGGGCAGGAGGCCACCATCGACTTGCCCTTTAGTACCCGTTTGGCGCAGGATTTCGAGGAAAAATACAACCATCTGTATGGCCACTTTCCGGGCAATGCCGACGGACAACCTCGACCGATTGACGTTGAACGTATGCGCGTACTAGTGAGTACATATTCCGACAAGTTGCCGGTTAGTGGTTCACCCGTGAGCCACCGACATGCCACACCCGCGTTTGAAACGAGTACGTATCCGGCTTACGACTGGACACAGTTGCAGGAAGGCGATACGTTTCGCGGTCCGGCTTTGCTTCTCAACACAACCTCATCGGCCTTCATCGAACCCGGCTGGCGGCTGGTTGTGCAGGCCGATAAAAACGCTTTGGCAGACTACATAGCGGATGTGGAAGAGATGGGCGAAACGCAGACGAATGAAGTTATTCAGCTCGAACTGTTCACGCAGCGGTTCCGGGCCATTGCCGAAGAAATGGGTGCCCAGTTGCAACGCACGGCCTTTTCGGTGAATGTGAAAGAGCGGCTCGACTTCTCCTGCGCCTTGCTCGATGCCAATGCTGAATTAGTGGCCAATGCACCCCATATTCCCGTACACCTCGGCAGTCTGGGTGTTTGCGCCCGACTGGTGCTGAATAAAATAACCATCGGGCCGGGGGATGTCGTAATCACCAATCACCCTAAATATGGCGGCTCCCATTTACCCGATGTGACCTTGCTCAGCGGTGTTTTTACGAACGAAGATGGAGACAGAGCGCCCCGGTTAATTGGGTATGTAATCAATCGCGCCCACCACGCCGAAATTGGTGGTAAAGTGCCGGGCTCGATGCCCCCCGATGCGGTTTCATTAGTCGAAGAAGGGGTTGTTCTGGAGCCAATGTATGTGGTAAAAGCCGGTGAGTTTTTATGGAAAAGCACAGAGCATAGGGTTGGTCTATCCGCTCATTTCACGGAGGCTCCCTACCCGACCCGTGCCCTAGCCGAAAACCAGGCGGATATTGAAGCTGCGCTGGCATCGTTGAAAGCCGGCGAAACGGCCCTCCGTTCACTTGCTCGTCAACATGGTTTATTGACAGTGCAGCAGTATATGGCGCGGCTGCAACAGTCGGCCCATGAAGCCATTCTGGCGGTATTGGAACCACTCAACGGACAAACATTTTCGGCTGAAGAGGCTCTCGACGATGGACATACGATTTGTGTAAACCTGTCAATTGCCACGAATCGGCTAGCAATCGATTTTTCGGGAACATCGGGCGTTCATCCAAACAACCTCAACGCGAATGTATCTATTTTGTACAGCGCGGTGCTGTATGTTCTTCGGCTCTGGTGCGGAAAAGACATACCCTTGAATGAGGGACTAATGGCTCCTGTTGACCTGATTTTGCCCAAATCTTCCTTCCTGAACCCAATTTTTCCTGACGAGTCAGCGGCCTGCCCGGCTGTTGTAGGGGGTAATACGGAAGTCAGTCAGCGGCTGGTCGATACCTTGTTGAAAGCTCTGGGATTAGCCGCCTGTAGCCAGGGAACGATGAACAACTTCCTGTTCGGCAGATCGGCCACGACCGCGGACAGCTTTGGCTATTATGAGACCATTGGCGGGGGGGCAGGCGCAACGCCGGGTACTGATGGTCGCTCGGCGGTGCATCAGCACATGACCAACACAAAGCTTACTGATCCCGAAGAACTCGAGCGTCGATACCCGGTACGACTGCACGAATTCAGTATTCGCCCTCACTCTGGCGGAGCCGGACAGTGGCGCGGTGGCGACGGCATTATCCGCGAAATCGAGTTTCTGGAACCGGTGCAGGCCACGCTGCTAAGTCAGCATCGCCTGATATCCCCTTACGGGTTGGACGGTGGTGAGCCGGGTACGATTGGCCGCCAGACTCTTGTTCGTAGTGACGGCAAAGAAGAAGTGCTCCCCGGTATTTTTACCCGAGCCATGCAAGCGGGCGAACGCATCCGAATAGAGACGCCAGGGGGCGGGGGCGTTGGCAAATCAGCGTAGCGCAGGTTTTTACTCAGGCTGTTGTAAATAAATCTTCATACATAAATGAAAGCACCTCATCTTCCAAACAGACTAACGAACCAAAACGTTGACCATCTGGCTAATAGGCCTCGAGGAAGGTAATGCCTGTGTGGGGTCGGCAAAAACGAAGGAGTAAATATAATAGTAGGTTTTTTGTCATGCTGACGCAGGGAAGGAAGCATGACAAATACGCGTATTCAAAATAGCCTAAGCTATTTGACATTCAGAATTTAACAGAAATTACATCAAAATGTCTACCTCAACCCGACGTCATTTTCTAACTTCCACTACCGCCTTGGCCGGAGCCGCCCTCCTTACCAACAGCCAATTCAGTAAGGCGAGACCAGCGCTAAAATCGTTTCCGATTGCCTGTAACTCCTATTCATGGCTAACCTTTTATGCGCGACAGGGGAAAACCTGGATGGCCGACCCGGATGCGTCTTTGACCGAGCTGGTGCAATCGGGTATAACGGGGTACGAACCGGCAGTCAATTCGGCCGAAGACGTTACAAAGCTCCTGCCGCTGTTGACGAAGCATAAGCTGTCCATGCATTCGCTCTATGTGAACAGTACGCTCCACCGCGCTGACGAAGCCAGGAAGTCGATTGATTCGGTATTGGCCATTGCTGACGCTGCCAAACCAGTCGGAACCTCAATTTTCGTAACCAATCCCAGTCCCATCAACTGGGGCACCAACGACGACAAAACGGACGCTGAGCTAACGGAACAGGCTCGTAACCTCGACCGACTGGGTGCTGAACTAAGAAAACGTGGCATTACACTCGCTTACCATACCCACGCGCCTGAACATCGCCAGGCAGCTCGCGAGTTTCACCACATGCTGCTAGCCACCGATCCCAAAAATGTGTCCCTTTGCCTGGATGCCCACTGGGTATATCGGGGCTCCGGCAATTCGCAGATAGCCTTATTCGACGTGGTCAAGTTGTATGGAAAACGAATTGTAGAGATACATATCCGTCAATCCAAAAATGGTATCTGGCAAGAAGTTTTTAGCGACGGCGACATTGACTATCAGCAGCTTGCGACTACTTTAAAAACAATAGGCATCCGTCCAAATCTGGTCCTGGAGCAGTGTCTGGAAAAGGAATCACCCAACACACTAGGACCGATAGAAGCGCATAAGCAAGATTTAACAGGAGTAAAAAATGTGTTTGCCGGGTTAATAGGATCGTGAAACAAACAACACACTTGTGGGTTATTATTCGTGAACGGCACAACGCTTTTTACAATCTTATAAACTCACGTTAGTATCATGCAACCCAATATTGGCCTCGAAAAAGACGTCCTCAAACAAGACAACGTACTTTTAAATGACTTCCTGTCCGACCTTCATGTATTGTACATCAAAACCCGCAAATACCACTGGAATGTAGCGGGTCCGAACTTTATGGAGTACCATAAATTCTTCGAGAAGCAGTACAACGCTATTGAAGAAGAAATTGACGCTGTTGCTGAACGCATCCGGCAATTGGGCGGCAAACCTCTGGCGACAATGGGTGAGTTTCTGCACAATACCAGCCTGAAAGAGGATACGGGCACACCAAAAGACACCGCAGAAATGTTTAGAAATCTTCTGGCAGATCATGAGCAAATCGTTCGCGAACTGCGTGAAGACGTAGACCAGTGTACTGACGAGCTGAAAGATGCCGGTACTGCCGATTTCCTGACGGGATTGATGGAAGCGCACGAAGCAATGGCCTGGATGCTCCGCAAATATTTGTCCTAGTGGATAAATGATGAATTATAAATGACGAATTGTGCGCTATTTCGCATACATTCATCATTTATAATTCATCATCTACCATATCCCTTCGTGCCTAAATCGCTTTCTATTCGCTCTGGTCTTGGCAGTGTCTTGTTCTGGTCGGTTATTTCGGCCGCGTTTATTGGCCCCGGTTCGGTTACAGCCTGCGCCATCGCCGGATCAACATACGGATTACATCTCCTCTGGGTCCTTACTTTCGCTACGCTCGGCACCGTCTGGTTGCAGGAGGCAGCCGCCCGCATCACCATTGCTACTGGTAGTGACTTAGGCCAGGTTATCACGCAGACGTATACGGGAGCCCGTGGGCGTCGAATAGCCTGGGCTTTATTTCTGGCAATTTTTCTGGGTTGTGCTGCCTATCAGGCGGGTAATATTCTCGGTGCTGTGGCTGGGCTCGCCTTACTGACCAGCCTACCCGTTCCTCTATTGACAATTGGAGTTGGTGCAATCTGTATTGTATTATTATGGATTGGTTCGACACAGGGCCTGGCCAACATGCTTGGCTTAGTCGTCTTCGCTATGGGCGGGGCTTTTTTGTACGTCGCTTTTGGTACACCCGTCACGCCCGCTAGTTTAGCCAGGGCGTTGGTCGTACCTACCATTCCTTCCGGTTCACTACTGCTCATAAACGGGCTCATTGGTACAACAATCGTGCCTTATAATCTCTTTTTCGGATCGAGTATTGTGCCCGCGGGTCATTCGGAAGCCGGCGAATCGAAGGGGCAATCGCTGAGTGAAATGAAACTGGGCATCTGGGTAGCCGTCATTTTGGGCGGCATTATCTCGGTCGTGTT
>CAXTJJ010000238.1:0-9145 GCA_964244155.1 uncultured Spirosoma sp. | reverse complement strand
CCGCTGGCACTACCCGTCATTTTCGCGGGTGTTCGAACGGCAACGGTTATTAATGTGGGTGTGGCCACGCTGGCGGCTTATGTCGCTGCGGGTGGGCTGGGTGAGTTTATTTTCAGTGGTATTGCCCTTAGTAACGTTAACATGATGCTGGCAGGGGCCATACCGGCGGCTTTACTGGCGGTTGGGTTCGATTTTGGACTGGCCCGTTTGCAAAGCCTGTCCGCTAAAAAGTTGCGGGTTGGGGCACTAACGTTTGTCATTCTGGTGCCGTTTTTGTCGGCGTTTTACCTGTTGCCGGGTCGTCAGGATAAGCTGGTGGCGGGTTTTGCCCACGAATTTTACGGTCGGGCCGATGGCTATCCGGGCTTGCAAAAAACGTATGGATTGCATCTTCGTCCCCGGCTCATCGACCAGAATCTGATGTACGAAGCCATTCGCCGGGAGCAGGTCGATATTATCAGCGGCTACTCGACCGATGGCCGAATTAAAGCGTTCAATTTACTGGTACTAGCCGACAATCGGCATGCGTTTCCACCTTACGATGCGGCTCCGGTCGTTCGGCAGGCTAAACTCAAACGATACCCAGACTTAGAGCCAACGCTTAATTAGCTGGCCGGTAAACTAACTGATTCAGTCATGACCGCGCTGAACTATCAGGCTGATTATAAAAAACAATCGCCTGAGCAGGTTGCCCGTGATTTTCTGAAACAGGCGGGTTTATACAAAGTCCCGGCGATAGGTGATCGCACCGAAACGGTCGTCATGGGTTCGAAGGTATTTACAGAGCAATACATTCTGGCCGAGCTTTATCGTCAGCTTATCGAAGGCCAAACCCGTCTGCGTGTCGTGACGAAAACGGGCCTCGGCGGTACGCAAATCTGCTTCGATGCACTCCGCACCGGAGCTATTGATTTCTACCCCGAATATACCGGGACGGGGCTGCTGGTTGTGTTGCAGCCTTCGGCGGCAACGCTTAAAAACCTTTCCATGCAGTCTGATTCAGTGTATCAGTTCTGCCACGATCAATTTCAGAAGAAATACCAACTCGACTGGCTGAAGCCATTAGGATTCAGCAACAGCTACTGCCTGATGATGCGCCGGGACCAGGCCCGAGCAACAGATATTCGATCTATCGAAGATTTAGTTAAGTATCTGAAAGCTGAGTAAGTATTGGACATGTACCCACGGTCTTAGGGCCGTGGTTTATGACAACTATATCTCTTCTGTGGTGTCAGTTTCTTAAAACTGACAAGCAAGGACGGTGCGCCGTTGCGATTCTCAAAACCTCGTTAAGTGACTAGCCCATCCGATAGGTTTTAAGAAACCTATTTCGTCATTTTCGAGATACTCCGTTGACGCTTGGCTTTGCCGAGTGTCGACTATTTTGTAGGGACTCTGGCCCGTGTGGTGCTTTGATGAAAACGACAACTATTGAGCTCATTGCCAAATACGGGCCAGAGGCCCTACAGAAGAGTCGACACTCGGCAAAGCCAAGCGTCAACAGAAGGTATGGGGTTGATTCGGTGGTCAGTTAACTCAAATAAATAAGATCGTAGGTAAATGAGTTCAACTTAATCGTCAAATTTTACAAAAAGGCAGGTGCACACTTCTTAGGGATTATTTCTTTGTGTATTTTTGACATAAAGTCTCTATTCTTTCTATGTTTTTGCCTCGTTTAGTAGTCTGTATCTGCCTGATAATTTTCCCTTCGGTTGCGGTTCTGGCTAAAGTCGATACCCTCGACGTTCCCAGTGCAGCCATGAATCGGACCCTCCGGACGGCGGTGGTATTGCCGGAACGATACAGGAAACTAAAGCAACCCTTGCCAGTACTATACCTGCTTCATGGCGGATCGGGTAATTTCCGGGACTGGCTTTCCAAAGTGCCTGATAAAACGCTATTGCAGCGTTTGGCCGATCAGTATAACCTGATTATCGTTACGCCTGATGGCGACCCAACCAGCTACTATTTCGACAGTCCGCTGGTTAAAGCCAGTCAGTTCGAGACCTTTATTTCGAAAGAACTGATTGCTCGAATTGATAATACCTATAAGACCGTTCGGGATAAGAAGGGGCGGCTCATTGCCGGTTTGTCGATGGGTGGTCATGGGGCCATGTTCATTTCGTGTCGACATCCTGAACTATATGCGGCTGCCGGGAGCATGAGTGGGGTAATGAACATCAACACAGCCACCTGGAAAGTCCCCGCCGATTTTGCCAAATCCCGGGCCGATAATTTTGCCAAATTATTGGGCCCACCCAAAGAAGGTGACGCTCCCTATCCGGGTTACACGATGGTAACTCTAGCCGATCAACTCAAGGCAAACGGTATGCCCCTTATTTTCTCTATCGGGGTAGATGATTTTCTAATTGAAACGAACCGGGATTTGCACCGTCAATTACTGGAAAACAAAACTCCGCACGATTACACCGAGCGACCGGGTGCTCATACCTGGGAGTTTTGGGAAAACGCTCTCCCTTACCAATTGCTGTTTTTTAGCAAAATTCTACAGGCAAATGGGGTGCTTATTGTAAAGTGACTCTCCGCAAACATACTGCCTTCCAACTCTACCGAAACATGTTGCCAACCACTAAATATTCATGAAAATCAGATCAATTCTAGGTTCTTTATTGGCCCTTACGCTGCCGTTATTGGCCGTGGGCCAGTCGGCGAAAGAGACCGCGTCGCCTATTTTGGCGGGTAAAGGCATCGCTACCGTGAGCACTGAATCCGGTAGTGTTCGGGGGTATGTTCACAATGGGACATTCACGTTCAAAGGTATTCCCTATGCCAAAGCAGCACGTTTCGAAGCACCCACCAAACCGGATTCATGGACAGGCGTTCGCAGTTCGATGACCTACGGACCCGTTTGCCCGATGGACCCAACCACCACGACCAACGACGTGATCGAGTTCCCGTTTCACCACGATTGGGGCTTTACCAACGAAAACTGTCTAAGCCTGAATGTCTGGACGTCACAAATTGCCACCGCTCAAAAGCGGCCGACGGGAGGCCGCCCTGTTATGGTATGGCTGCACGGGGGCGGCTTTACAGCTGGCTCGTCGGTCGAATTGCCGTCCTATGATGGCGAAAACCTGGCCAAAAAAGGTGATGTTGTTGTCGTTACGGTAAACCACCGGCTCAACGTGCTGGGCTTTCTGGATTTGTCGGCCTATGGCGAGAAATACAAGAATTCGCCAAATGCGGGCTTGATGGATCTAGTGGTAGCCCTGCAATGGGTGAAGCAGAATATCGATCAGTTTGGGGGCGATCCGAACAACGTGACCATATTCGGCCAGTCGGGGGGAGGTGGTAAGGTAACCAGCCTGATGAACGCCCCATCGGCCAAAGGACTTTTCCACAAAGCCATCGTGCAAAGTGGGAGTTATATCACCAGCTTTACGGAAAGTGCTTTGATGAAGCAGGTGAGTGCTGCCCTGCTGACGGAGTTGAATTTACAGCCAAATCAGGTCGACTCACTACAGAAAATACCCTACGAGCGCCTGAACGCAGCGAGTAAACGTGCATTGAAGAAAGTGTCGGATGGGATGAAAGCCGAAGGAAAACCAACCTTTGGGTTAGGCTGGGGACCCATTCACGATGGTAATTTTCTGCCCTATCAAACTACCGACCCAGCCGCTGTCGAACTGTCGAAAAATATTCCGCTGCTGGTTGGTTCGACCAAAAACGAGTTTACACCTTTCAATCCAGCCACCCGCGATATCACCATGGATGGGGTAAAGGCAAATGTGCAGAAACGATACGGCGATCAGGCTGATGCCTATATGGCGGCTGTGAAGAAGGCTTATCCCGAAACGGTAAAACCATCGGACTACCTGGATATTGACTTCAATTTCCGGCCACTAACCGTCCGGCAGGCCAACGGAAAAGCGATACCGGGCGCGGCCCCGGTGTATATGTACCTGTTCACCTGGCAGTCGCCGGTTATGGACGGCATGTATAAAGCGATGCACTGCATGGAAATCCCGTTCGTGTTCGATAACATCAGCCGTTGCGAAGAAATGACAGGGGGCGGCAAAGAAGCCCATGTTTTGGCCGATAAGATGAGCCGGGCCTGGATCGCTTTCGCGCGCACAGGTAACCCCAATCATAAGGGATTACCGACCTGGCCTGCCTATACCGCCGAAAACGGAGCAACGATGATGCTCGATAATGTGAGTCAGGTGAAAATCAACCCCGATAAAGAGTTGTTGCAAATGGCTGCCGGGAAGTCACTGTAAACAGATTTTTACTGTAGTATAGAGTCAGGAGATTACACACTACCCACTGTTCGTCAGAAAACGGTTAAACAGCTTTCATAAAAATAGCCCGGTTCTGTTTCCAGAACCGGGCTATTTTTATACTTTATTGGTTTATCGATTGGTGTACCTTGTATCTGTATCATCGTCATTCAGATCAGATGTGCCTGTGTACCCACCGGTACGGGTAGTCTGTCCTGACTGGTCTGGCAGGTTTTCAACTTCTACGTCGGTGCTTCGAACGGTATCCCGTATGGTTTCGACGCGCTCATTAACCTCTTTGCCGACCGAGATTTCTTCAACGACGTTGGCCGTTTTCGAAACAACGGGTACTTCAGCATGTTCAACCAGTTCGATCTGTCCCTCCTGAAAGGCATTCAGTTCATCGGCAGTTGCAGGGCGGTTGACAGGTGTACGCTGTACACTAACCCGCTCTTCGCGAAGACGCAGGCTTTCTTCAACCGGCTTTTCAATGATCCGGCTACGCACCCGAACGCCACCCCGCTCAACTTCCCGCTTGCCTACTTGCAGGTTTTCTTCAATCACTTTGAGCGTCTGATCGGCATCGGTTGGAAGAGCCCGGTCCGTTGTATTGGTCAAATCAGGCGTAGTGTTGTAGTCTGATGTATCGGCTAAGGCTGTGCCCGTGGTACCCGTGTAGGCAGTGTCGCCGTAGGACTGTGTACTACCGTATTGGCCGGTACCATATTCACTTGCCCGTTCATCAACGTCAACTGCGCCATATTCATCGAGCAGATCAGCTGCCCGCTCCGCTTCATCAGACGATTGTGCATGTACCGTCACAACCGAACCGCTACGAGCTGCATCTGAATATTTGCGGGAATCGTCGGAGTCGCTGCCGAATAAGGAGCTAAAGAAACCACCAATTCCACTGTCATGGTCATCGGCATCGTTCCGGTCAACACGCGTGCTGGTGCTATCGGTGTAATCTGACGATCGTTGAGCCGATAGGTCAATGCTGTCGCGCGAGAACCCCTTGTCAATTAGTTTATCTACGGCTTGTTGCGCATCTGATGCGCTGTCGAATACGCCGATTACTGTTTGTTGTGCCATTTTTTCTGCGGTTTTGTTGAGTTTACTTATTATTTACGTATTGTGTCTAATGCGCTTGGTTAAGGTCCGTAGCGACCGGCATCCGGTCAACTACGACTTCTTCTTTTCGCAGGATGACTTCCTGTGATTCACTCGTTTGTATGCGGTGCTTGATCACATGCACTTCTTCAACCAACAGGAGTCGTTTTACAAGTACCTCCTGTAAGACAGGAACAATCATGGTTTCTCCCTCGTAGCGAACACTGGGAGGAGTATCCACGTACTGGTTGATAGGCACCCGTTCAATCCTAATCTCTTCTTGGATAGAAGGTAGTTCAATGAGCTGCTTATCTTCGAGTACTCGTTTTGTTACAGTTACTACGCCCGTTTCAACCACTTCCTTGTCCACCTGAACCTGCTCCTGAATGACGGCAATCCGATGGGTTTGCTCCATCCATTTCTCGGCCAGTGGAGAAGGCGTTGCGTTCGGTTGAGGAGTTGAATCAGCTTCGTAGTTCATGCACTGTCTAAGGCTGGAAAGGTAAATTTTGTTTAAAATATTTATTCTATCTGTAAAATAGACTATGTGTCCTAAGGCCCCTTAATTTCTATTTCCTCTCGTAACTAGCTGTAAAGCAAGACCAGTTTTCAGCTACCTGCTTTGCGTATATACTTAAAAGAGATCATATTAAAATAAAATGATAACAATAGCTTAACAGACTCAAGTTGGTGCTGATGATATCAAAAACCAGCCATCAGTGCAGCCATTTTTTGCCGCGTGGGAGTGTCGGGCAGCGTACCAAGTCCTGCTTTTGCATTATCGGCCATATGCTCTGGTTTACTCGTTCCCGGAATAACGCAGGTAACGGCCGGGTGAGAGAGTAAAAATTTGAGGAAAAACTGGCCCCAGCTTTCTATGTTGTAGTCTTTTGCCCAATCGGGGAGGGCCTTACCGCGTACTTTGGCGAACAGACTACCCTCGCCCAAAGGGCGGTTGATCAGCGTAGCTACGCCATGATCGGCGGCAGCAGGCAACAGTCGCTTTTCGGCATTTCGAGCTGTGATGGAGTAGTTGAACTGCACAAAATCGACCGGAACGGATGAGATTATTTTCTCTAGTTCGTCGTGCATAGAATCGGTATAGTGGGTAATACCAATATACCGAATTTTGCCAGCCGCTTTCCATTCTTTCAGCGTCTGCATGTGCGTTTTCCAATCCACCAGGTTATGAATCTGCATCAGGTCCATTGTCTTGCGACGCATCAGCCTGAACGATTCGTTCATTTGTCGGATTCCGGCTTCTTTTCCATCTGTCCACACTTTGGTTGCGTAGAAGAACTGGTTTTCCAGTTCCGACCCGGCTGTAAGGTCACCAACCACCGCTTCCGAACGCCCATACATGGGTGAACTGTCAATCAGTGTTCCACCATATTGATGCATTGTTTTCAGCACCTGTTGCAACGGCTCTTTAGCCGATGGCGTCGAGACGTCAAAAGTTTGCCAGGTGCCTACCCCGACAACGGGCAGTTTTTCTTTTGTGGAGGGAATGCTGCGTTCGATCATAAGATTGTTTCGTTATCAATGAATAGGACATCGAAATGGCAAAGGACAAGAAAGACTTCCGTATGAAAATCTAGATTCATCCACTGTGCTAGCTGCGTTCCCTTTCTTTTTATAAGAAACTCTGTAAGAGACAAGATACTCTTTTTTCAAGGTTGCATTCATACAAAACCGCACCATCCTTTCTTGCGATGGTGCGGTCCTGGTCAATTTGATGCGAATCGGTTCTTATTTTTCGTCTTTCAACGACTGCATGTCGATCACATGGCGGAACCGGACTTCCTCATCCATCATTTTATCATAGGCATCGTTAATGTCTTGAATCGCAATCATTTCCACTTCAGGCAGAATACCATGCTCGGCGCAGAAATCCAGCACTTCCTGCGTTTCGGCTATACTCCCGATGAGCGAACCCGACACCGACCGGCGATGAAAAGCCACTTCCTGGTTGTTCAACGGGTCGCCGTAAGGCCCGAGCAAACCGACTGTTACCAGACTGCCATCTCGCTTGAGGAGTGTGATGTAAGGGTTCAGTTTGAACTTATCGGGAATGGTAATCAGGATAAAGTCCAGCGTCAGCTCATTGGCCGACATCGCGTCTTCATCTTCGGAAATAATGACCTTATGTGCACCCAGCTTTTCGGCATCGGCCCGTTTTTCTTCTTTGGTTGTCAAGACTGTCACCTCGGCACCCATCGCTTTAGCCAGCATCACGGCCATGTGGCCCAGACCTCCTAACCCAACAACGCCTACTTTACTTCCGGCTTTCACGCCCCAGTGCTTCAGGGGAGAATAAGTTGTAACGCCCGCGCACAGGATTGGGGCAGCTGCTTTAATGTCCAGTGCATCCGGGATTTTTAGAAGAAAGGATTCCTTCACTACGTAATTGGTCGAATACCCACCAAAGGTATTAAAGTCACTGCCGTCGGGTTTCATGTAGCCGTTGTACGTAGCCGTCCAGCTTACTGGCCCTTCGCAGTATTGCTCTTCTTTTTCCCGGCAGGAATGGCACTGTCCACAGGAATCAATCATGCAACCAATGCCGACTATATCACCGACTTTTACGTTGCTGACAGCGGCCCCGGTTTCCATAACGCGGCCGATAATCTCGTGACCCGGAACACAAGGATAAAGTGTATTGTCCCAGTCATTTTTCACCTGATGCAGGTCGGAGTGACAGACTCCGCAATACAGAATGTCGATCAGGACTTCATCAGCTTTGGGTGGCTGGCGCTCAAAGTCCATCGGCTCCAAACTTTTTCCACCTAGTAGTGAACCAGAGGCACCATAACCTTTTGTTTTGATTGCCTGCGTCGTTTTAACTGCTTCCATAACGTTGTTGAGTTTTGTATGTGGCTGGTAATTGCAGCGTACAGAAAGGCAACGCGATGTTTGGTGTAGAGGTTTGTGAAAGCTTATTTTTTGACCTATATATTAGGAAAATGGCAGGTGGGCTTTTGAGGTTGATCCGTGCTTTGCTGAATGTCAGATTAGCCTGGTCCAGATGGGTTGTAAGAAAAGATAACAGCACATATGTACTGTTGTAACTATCTAATAATCCGCCGTTTATATATAAATCAAAAAACCGCTGGCCATTTTTTACAGTTACACGTTTGACTGCCATTCATTTTACCACCATGCACACAGTTGATTATGTTTTGCTTACGTATGCGCTTATCATTGTAGTAGCCTCGTTTATTAACCTTGTCCGTCTCGATTACTGGTGGATTCGCATGTGGGATTTTCCTCATTTGCAACTCACGATGCTGGCCGCTGTTGGCCTTGTAAGCTGGTTTGCCGTCGGTCATACTATGACGGGCTATTTTGTCATCGTGCCAGTAGGTCTGTTGGCAACACTGATTTATCAGGCCTGGCTGATTTATCCGTTTACGCCACTGCATCGCAAACAAGTGGTGCGACTGGCCGCAGGAGCAGGTAATGATGAAGTAAAGGGTAATACCATTCGGCTGCTGGTAGCCAATGTCCTGATGGAGAATACCCGGTCGCCGGATGTTCGGAAATTGGTAAACAAGCATAAGCCTGATGTGGTGTTGGTGCTGGAAGCCAACCAAACGTGGAAAGAGGGATTGTCATCGCTGGAGGCCGATTACCCGAATCAGGTATTGCATCCCCTAGAAAATACGTATGGGATGTTGATGTACTCGCGCTTCCCGATTCGCCATCACGAACTACGCTTCCTGATCGAGGACGATATTCCGTCGGTGTATGCACAACTGGAATTGCCTTCGGCTCAAATCGTTCACTTTTATGGT
>CAXTJJ010000237.1:0-9187 GCA_964244155.1 uncultured Spirosoma sp. | reverse complement strand
CTTATTGATCTTTTCGGCTACCTGGTGGATCACATCGGCGGCTGAGGTTTTACGCAGGGGCTTAGGCTGCTGCATCAACAGGTCTAACTGGGTGAACAGCTTGTGTACGTGCGAGGGCGTCGATTTGACCTGGGTCTGCAAGTCAATCTGATCGGCGAACGTCGTCAGGCTCACCGCGTCTTTCTGCCGTTGGAGCATATAGGCCAAACAGGCTGATGCCATCACGCTAAACGTCATCTTCCCATAATTGGCTTCCGGGTAGTACATCGACGACGATGTGTCGATCAGTAGATGGCAACGCAGGTTCGTTTCCTCCTCATAACGTTTGACAAACAGTTTTTCTGTTTTCCCAAACACTTTCCAGTCGATATGTCGTGTAGTTTCGCCGGTATTGTAAAGACGGTGTTCGGCGAATTCGACAGAAAACCCATGAAAGGGGGATTTATGCAGCCCGGTAATGAATCCTTCGACCAGTTGACGGGCCAAAAATTCGACGTTTCCAAACGAACGCACCTGGCCCAGATTGAGGGGTTGTTTCATTCTATAAACTTTGAGAAAGTTTTAGACATTACCAATAAATAGAACACGGATTTCTATGACTCTTATGATCAACTATGGTTTGTATAGCTCTCAGTTTGAATTAATCGATTGATAAGCCGAATGAATATATAAAATTCAGTAGTTTAGAAATAGATCAGCGAAAACCATGATGATCATAAAAATCCGTGTTCTATAAAATAGAACGCAAAAAACGAACCGTTCGATATTTCAGGCAGGAATTGCACAGGGAAATATCGAACGGTTCTACTAATGCGGCCAGGCCGACTTACAAAACGGGCTCCAGCATCGGCTGAAAAGCAATTGGTGTTGTAAAGGCAGACGTCGACAGGGCTAAAGCCTGACCTTTGCCAACAACCCGGAGCGATACATTAGCGATTCCTTTAGAAACCATACCAAGTGCATGCGCTGCTGCCAGGGTGAGATCAATGACACGGCCTTTTGCGAAAGGTCCTCGATCATTGATTCGTACAATTACTGAACGATGGTTGTCAAGATTAGTAACTTCAACCAACGTGTTTAAAGGGAATTGACGGTGGGCACCTTCCAGGGCTTCGGCGCTAACGCGCTCACCGTAGGCGGTCTTGCGACCATTGAACTTCTTGGAATAAAAAGACGCTTTGCCTTTCTGTATGAGGCTCGGGAGAGCCTCCGCCGGGTTTATGTTGCTAAAGAACAACATAATGGACATGATTAAACTCATACAGCTCTTGGTTACGTGAAAAAAATAGGCGGCAGATATGTCTACTTGCTTTTCACATATCATCCGCCCCCAAAAAGTGCAATTCCTGTAAGGCAAAGATAGGACAGACAGCCTTTATAACCAAGCCTTTAGCCAAAAAACTGTAGAATGGTCTCCACAAAGCCACTCGTTTTTGGGGTGAATTAGCCCCAAAATATATTTAACAGCATTCTTTTTGTTATATCCTGATTGCGCGTACTTTAGTGGCTGTTAACTGACTAAACCTATTTAATTGTGGACGAAAGAGACCGGGAGAAAATTTATTCAAAGCGGGTGAGGGCGGGCAAACGAACGTATTTTTTTGACGTAAAAGCAACACGCACAAACGACTATTACTTAACCATTACTGAAAGTCGCCGACATCCGCAAGGCGAGGGGTTTGTATATGAAAAGCACAAAATGTTTCTCTATAAAGAAGACTTTGACAAGTTTGTCGAAGCCCTCAAAGAAACGGTCGACTATGTAAAAACAGAGCTGATGCCCGAAGTAGACTTCACTCAATTTGTTCAGCGTGAACGCGATGAACAGGATGATTTCGCCAGCGAGCTGAAATGGGAGTAATCAAGTCAAAACAGCTAATTGACAATTAACGAATGATTTAGACTTTACCTCACTTTTCTCGTATAAACCAAACGAGTTTCTTCTCCACTATACAGTTAGCCTTCGCCTGTCAGGCCGAAGGCTTTTTTTGCGGTCCGCCCTAGAGGTTGTATTTTTGCAGAAATAAGCCAATGAGTCAGTAAGTCGATAAGTCAGTAAGTCGGTAAGTGGCTGACGCATAAGTATTGCTCTCGTGCGTTAGCCACTTACCAACTTACTGACCTTACCAACTTACTGACTTACCGACTTATTAACTTACTGACTTATTTCATGGGACTTCAATGTGGAATTGTGGGTTTGCCGAATGTGGGTAAATCAACGCTGTTTAATGCAATATCGAGCGGAAAGGCCGAAGCAGCCAATTATCCGTTCTGTACAATAGAACCTAACGTTGGGGTTGTGACCGTGCCCGACGAACGCCTGGATACGCTCGAAGATTTAGTGAAACCCCAGCGCGTGGTGCCAACGATTATTGAGTTCGTTGACATTGCCGGACTGGTAAAAGGCGCTAGCCAGGGTGCTGGTCTTGGCAACAAATTCCTGGCGAATATCCGGGAGGTCGATGCCATCGTTCACGTGATTCGCTGTTTCGACGATGACAACATCGTTCACGTGGAAGGCAAAGTGAACCCCGTGTCGGACAAAGAGATCATCGACATCGAGCTTCAGATGAAAGATCTAGAGGCTGTTGACAAAAAAATCCAGAAAATTGCGAAAGCAGCTCAGGTTGGCGATGCGAAAGCAAAAGCTGAGTTAGCCATTCTGAAACAATATAAATCAACCCTCGAAGCAGGCAAGAGTGCCCGTACCGTTCAGGTTTCGCCCGAAGAGCAGGAAGCCGCTATTGGTGATATAGCGCTACTGACGGTGAAACCCGTTATTTATGTGGCCAACGTAGACGAAGGCTCATTACCAAACGGAAATGGGTATTCGGATGCCCTCCGGGAAGCCGTGAAAGACGAAGGTGCCGAGGTTATTATTATTAGCGCAGGTATCGAATCGCAGATTGCCGAAATGGAAGACCCCGACGAACGCGAAATGTTCCTGGGCGAATATGGTTTAACCGAATCGGGTTTGAGTCAGCTTATCAAGGCATCCTATAAACTTCTTGGCCTGATCACCTATTTCACGGCAGGTGTGAAAGAAGTTCGTGCCTGGACCATTCACCGGGGCTGGAAAGCCCCCCAGGCGGCTGGCGTTATTCACTCCGATTTCGAACGGAAGTTCATTCGGGCGCAGGTCATGAAACTTCCTGACTTCACGCAGTTCAAAACCGAAGCGGGTGTTCGTGAAGCCGGTAAACTAGCCGTTGAAGGCAAAGAATATGTCGTGCAGGATGGCGACATTATGGAGTTCCTGCATAGCGCTTAGTTAGCGAAATGAGTGTAGTAGGTGGAGTGAGTGTAGTTAGTAAGAGTAAGTTGAGTAGGTCCTCACTACACCCATTTAACTCGCTCCACCTACTACACTATTTTACTAACTACACTTACTTCACCAATAACTATTTCCGCTTATTCACCCCCACCCGCTTGTACGCTACCAGTTGATCGGCTCGTGAGGCTGGGGGACGGTGATAAACAAATATTTCGTAATCATTCTCAGTGGATGAGAAACTTCCTTCTATGAAGTTCTCATCCACTTTTGGTTGTGGGCCGGTTGTAGCTACTAGGTAGTCGTAGTTATAAACACCCTGTTTCAACATAATAGACGCTCGGTAAGCGCCCAACAGCGGATCGTATGTCATACGGTTACGGTCATTTAACTGCCAGAAGTTAAAGGCCCCATTGACATACATATCGAAACCCGACACTTCAGGTATTTTAAGCGTGAAAACGGTTTCGATATAATCGGCATTGGTGGCGCCATTGCCCGATTCGCGGTGGTCGATAACAAATTGCCCGTTGAAATCATCGCTCTGAATATAAACACCCCGGTTGCGCGGCTGGTCGGTCTGCACATAGGCGATGTTACGGTCGGCGGGGCGGTCGATGCGGTCGATGTAATTGGCGCGGGATATTATCGTACGCGTATCGAAATACCGAAACTCATTGCCCCCCGGCATTGTGTTACTCAAATCGACAAGGCGATAGTCGAGCACCTGATCAAATGCCTGCACATTGGTTGGACGCAATCCACGAATCTCCCGGTCATCGCGGTAGTTCTGCCGAATAACGACTTTAAAATCATCCTGGGGCGAAATGACCTGATACCCTTTATAAGACAAAGTCATATCAATTTGCTGGTCAGAAAACTGGCGGGCCGGGTTTGACGAGAAGCGTACATCGGCGGCCACATTTACCCGATTCTGATAGGTGCAGAACCGGCGGGTAAGAATGATATTATTTCGGTTCCGCTCGTCGTACACAACCAACAGATAATTGCCCGGCAGTTTCACTCGCGGCAGCGTAAACCGATAATGATAATACGGAATCTTTGTATTGAGCGAGATCTGGTAATCGGTAATGGGGTTGTCATTGTATTCGTAGGTGTACTCAATATCGTTGAGTACCGAGCGTTGCCAATCGGAATTACAATTCACTACCTTGGCACGAAATGACCGGTAGTTAGCGGTCAGATCATCGAACTCAAGTTGCAACGCAACGGCCTCATCAAGTGAGATAACAGGCGGATTCAGGCTCAAGGCCGGATCAAGTTGATTGGTGCCGACTTGTGGAAACAGCAAAACCGTTCCAACTTTAGAGTCATAAACGTGGTCGATTGTCTGAAGTTGCTGGGCAAACAAGGGCGACGTGGTCAACCCAAACAACACAACCGTAAAAAGCCTGGTGGAAAAACGCATTCAATTTTATTTTTAATAGTAGTACTTACAAAATTTTATACCGTACCATTAGAACGCTGATTTTTATAATATATAGGGTTAGTTATGATTTTATGTTGATAAAACTCATAACCAATCCTATATATCATAAAAATCAGCGTTCTATGTCAACGTTGTCAACATTCTTCAAACCTGACTGTTGATAACTTAAGGGAAGACGCGTATGGTTATGGTTTGCTGAATTTAAATGGTATATGGTCAATTATAATCCAAAAGACTGGTTTCGGTTCATCATCACCTTTAACCGAGCCGACACAGTACGCAAATTGCTACCTATTCTGGTGGCTGTTGGCGTTTATTCGTTCGTTGTCGTCTATATTATTGACGTATTGGGGCTCATTGATAATGTTCATCTGAAGAACTTATCGCTCATGCATACGCTCTTAAGCTTTGTCATTTCAATGCTTTTGGTCTTTCGTACAAACACGGCCTACGACCGCTGGTGGGAAGGCCGAAAGCTGTGGGGTGCCCTCGTGAACAACAGTCGAAACTTAGCACTCAAAATAGATCAATTGCTGGAACCGACGCAAACCGAAGCCCGCCAGTTTTTCCGGGCTATGATCCCTAACTTTGCCTTCTCCCTAAAAAATCATCTTCGGCAGCATGCCATTGAGGACGAGTTTATGGAGAGTTCATCGTTTAGCATCCATAATCTTCGACTGAGCGAGCATGTACCTCAGCAAATTGCCCTGGCAATTTTTGGTAAACTACATGACCTTCAGCGTCGGAGTGTTTTGTTACCCGAACACTTGCTGCTCCTGAATTTGGAAGTTCAATCCCTAATGGACGTGTGTGGAGCTTGCGAGCGAATCCGGAACACCCCTATTCCGTTTTCCTATAGCTCGTTCATCAAAAAATTCATTTTCGTTTATTGTCTCACCTTACCCTTGGGCTACGCATCGAACCTGCATTACCTGGTTGTACCACTCGTCGTGTTCGTTTTTTACGTATTGGCCAGTCTTGAAATTATTGCTGAAGAAATCGAGAATCCATTTGGCACCGATGCTAATGACCTTCCCCTCGATACGATCTGCAAAGGCATTCAGAAAACCGTGACGCAGTCATTCGACCACACCGAGATGCTGGCCCAGGCCGACCAGATGAACGCACTTCCAACAAAGGGATTCCTGTATGAGAAATAGCCATCTAGGCTAACTTACTCGAACAAATCCAATTGCCCGGCGGGTCTGAACAAAGCGGTGGTCAACTCGGCAGGCTGACGCCCGACCAGGTATTTCTGGCAGGCAACCCGGTGTAACTGGGCGATGTGTTTAGCATAGGTTCCTTCGCCCGACATACGCGTTTTAAACCGGGAATCATGCAACTGTCCGCCATGACAATCGGCGATTTGATTCAAAATTCGGTCGGCGCGATCGGGGAAAGATTTTTGTAACCAATCGGTAAACAAAGGGCCAAGCGCGCCATTCAACCGCACCACCGTATAGGCCGCCCAACAAGCACCCTGCCCGGCAGCCTGTTCAATCAGTTTAGGAATCTCATGGTCGTTCAGACTGGGAATGATTGGGGCTGTCATGATACCCACAGGCACACCGGCGCGGTGCAAAGCTGCCATTGTTTTTAGCCGCTGGGCAGCCGTTACCGTCCGGGGCTCCATCAATAGTCGAAGTGATTCAGTTAAGGTCGTAATGGTGATCGCCACGTTAACCAGATTGAGTTCGGCCAAGGGTTTTAGAATATCCAGATCGCGGAGGATGAGCGCGTTTTTGGTAATGATAGAGACTGGATTTCGGTAGCGAAGACATAGCGCCAGCATCTGCCGCGTAAGCTGATACGTTCGTTCGGCGGGTTGGTAACAATCGGTGTTTCCCGAAAAATGAATGGTGACGGGGGTATAGGAACGCGCCTGAAACTGTTTTTGGAGTAAAGCTGGCGCATTTTTCTTGACCATGATCTTGCTTTCAAAATCCAGCCCAGCCGAAAATCCCCAGTACTCATGCGTTGGCCTGGCGTAGCAATAAACGCACCCATGTTCGCAGCCCTGATAGGGATTGATTGACGCCGAAAAGCCAACATCAGGACTGTTTGAGCGACTGACGATCTGCTTCGGTGTTTCTTCAAAGAACTGCGTTTTCAGCACAGGCTTTGGAAAATCATCGTCATACGATGCATCTGCGTCATCTAACTCATACCGGTTTGCCAGAAATGAATTGGCCGAATTAAACTGTGCTCCCCGCCCCTTTTGATAGTCGCCCATAATCGCACAAATGAAAAAGTCAGTAAGTCAGTAAGTTGGTAAGTGGCTGACCGCACCGGCGGACCGGCGAAAGTAACACTAACGCCGGTCCGCCGGTGCGGTCAGCCACTTACCAACTTACTGACTTACCAACTCAATTCAACTTCTTCTCCCACACTTCGGCTTCGAGCATGGTACTCTCCCACTCATCCTGAAGTTGATTGATCTGGGCCATTACGTGTCGGTACTCATCATTTTTGGCCTGCATCAGTTTATCGTCGCCATAGGTAGCCGGGTCAGCCAGTTCAGCTTCCAGTTTCTTTTTGCGACTTTCCAACTGGCTGATCTTTGTTTCAGCTTCTTCGGCCTGACGAGTTAGCGTTTTAAGCGTTTTGTGCCACTCTTTTCGTTCATCTTCCGATGCCCGGCCGTTGGTAGACTTCCCATTCACTGCCTGTCCGTTCGTAACGGGAGCCGGACTGCTTACGGGTTGCATCTTCGAATTGTCGACGGGTTGTTTGGTCGACGTTATACCCTGTGCTTTGCGCTCTTCCTGCCACCATTCATACTCATCATACGTGCCGGGATATTCTTTAATCTGCTCATCTTCAATATACCAGATTTTGTTGGCAATCTGCGATACGAAATACCGGTCGTGGGAAACAACTACGTATGTACCTTCATACTGCTGGAGTGCCTGAATCAGGATATTTACCGACTGCATATCCAGGTGGTTGGTCGGTTCGTCAAGCAGCAGGAAGTTCGCCTGGGAAAGCAGCACTTTTGCCAGGGCCACGCGCGATTTCTCTCCCCCCGACAGCACTTTGATTTTCTTGAAAACATCGTCGCCGGAAAACAGGAAGCAGCCGAGTACACCCCGCAGTTCGCCATCCGATTTAGTTGGGTTTGCCTGCTTGAGTTCTTCCAGCATCGAATCCTCCACCCGAAGCGACTCAAGCTGGTGCTGGGCGTAGAAGCTAAACGAAACGTTATAGCCCAAAACGCGCTCACCATCAATGGGTTCCGAACCGGATATAATACGTAACAGTGTCGACTTACCACGTCCGTTGGCTCCAATCAGGGCCACTTTATCACCCCGTTCGAGCCGGGCCGTAGAATGGGTAAGGATGCGTTTTTCGCCGTAGGCCTTCGATATATCATCCAGGTGCAGAATATGCCGACCCGGTTGCTGTGAGAAGTTGAATTTAAAATTAACCCGTGCGCTGCTATCGATCACATCATCGACAAGCTCCATGCGTTCGAGTTGTTTAACCCGGCTTTGTGCCTGTTTGGCCTTTGAGGCTTTCGCTTTAAACCGTTCGATAAACCGCTCCGTTTGTCGAATTTTAGCCTGCTGATTTTCAAAAGCACCCTTCTGAATCTCATTTCGCAGGGCTTTCTCTTCCATATAATAGGAGTAGTCGCCGGCGTAATAATTTAGCTTTCCACCCGATACCTCAACAATAGTGTCGACCACATTATCAACGAATTCTCTGTCGTGCGAAACCACAATAACAGACCCTTCATAATTCTGAACGTATTTTTCAACCCACTGAATCGACGGTAAGTCCAGGTGGTTGGTCGGTTCGTCAAGCATTAGTAACGAAGGCTTTTCCAGCAGCAGCTTGGCGAGCATTACCCGCATTCGCCATCCCCCTGAAAATAGCTTTAAAGGCCTGTGCAGGTCTTCGGTTGAGAAACCAAGTCCTTCCAGAATCTCTTCGGCTCTGGATTGGATGGTATAGCCATCCAGCGCATCGAACTCCTCCTGCGCCTTCCCCAGTTTATCAACCAGATCGTCGGTATAGTTGATCTCCATCTGGTGGAGCAGTTCCTCAATTTTGATTTGCAACTCATTTTGCCGCGCGAAGGCCTGCATGGCCACAGCTAAAATGGAGTCATCGGTCTGATAGGACAGCAAATCCTGATTCAAAAAACCGATCGATACATCACCCGCTTTGGAGATAATTCCACCATCGGGTTGGTACTCACCATTGATAATACGGAGTAATGTCGATTTGCCTGTACCATTGAGGCCGATCAGGCCAATTTTCTGGTTAGGCTTAATATGTAGGGAGGCATTTTCGTATAAAGCCCGGCTACCGAGGTAGTACGATAGGTTCGTAATGGAAATCATGGGTGCAAATTTACCAAAAATAGAACGGATACTTGCGTTCTTAAATTCCAATCTGCTATATTTGCACCCGTAAAAGCGATAACAAGCCTCCTTAGCTCAGTTGGTAGAGCACTTCAT
>CAXTJJ010000236.1:0-9189 GCA_964244155.1 uncultured Spirosoma sp. | reverse complement strand
TAATACGTATGCATACTACCAAATTTCGGGCACGGTAGTTTGACTTTTTTCTGACAAAAGTGGCTGTTCAGCGTTATACCCTCATGAAAGCAATGATCATTACCCGGCCCGGCGACAGCAATGTTCTGTCGTTACAGGAACGGCCTACGCCACAGCCAGATGTCAACCAAATCCTTATTCGAGTTTATGCAGCGGGCGTCAATCGAAGTGATATTCACCAGCGAACGGGCGGCTACGGCATGGACCCAACCGGGCAGATTCCCGGTCTTGAGGTAGCCGGTGTTGTTGAGGCCTGCGGCACCAATGGCAGTCGATGGAAAGTTGGCGATAAGGTATGCGCCTTAATCAGCGGGGGCGGCTATGCTGAATATGTTGCAGTCGATGAACACCATTGTTTGCCTATACCTACCAATCTACCTTTCATTGAAGCAGCCTCCCTACCCGAAACGATCCTGACTGTATGGTCAACGGTTTTCCAATGGGGACAACTGGCCAGCGGAGAAAACTTCCTGGTACACGGTGGCAGTAGTGGTATCGGCGTGACCGCGATTCAGCTAGCCAAAGCGTTTGGGGCTAGTGCCTATGCCACAGCAGGCAGTGATGAGAAATGCGCGTTCTGTGAACAGATTGGCGCAGTCAAGTGCATTAATTACAAAAATGAAGACTTTGAGCAGGTATTGAGTGGCGTCAACATCAACGTCATTCTGGATATGGTTGGCGGGGAGTACACGCCAAAAAACCTACGCCTACTAGCCCCCGACGGTCGATTGATGTTTATCAATGCCATGCAGGGTGCCGACAGTCAGATTCATATCCCAACGCTGATGCAAAAGCGCATTACCATGAGCGGCAGCATGCTCAAACCCCGCGATGCCAAATTTAAAGCAGCCCTGACTGCCGAGGTCGAAAAGCATGTCTGGCCGCTCTTAACAGATGGTCGACTCAAGCCCGTTGTCTACCGCAGCTTCCCGCTGGAAGAAGCCGCACAGGCGCAGGATATGATGGCCAGCAGTGAGCACATCGGTAAGATTGTACTGGAGGTTAAAGACTAATGTATCAAACAGCTAGAAGCTGTTTGATACATTTCTACATTTCCGTCCCCTCTTCAATCGGTTCCGGCATATGATGACCCGTAGAATCCAACGGCGTTGGACGGGGACGCTTGCGGTTGACGAGGTAAAATAATGGCGGAATGATGAGTGGAGCAAAGAATAGCGTTGTCGTCAGCCCACCGATAATTACCGTAGCGAGAGGCCGCTGAACATCGGAGCCGATGCCGCTCGAAATGGCGGCCGGTACAAGACCAATAATGGCCACCACCATGATCGCCATAATAGCCCGAAACTGCTCCTGTGCCGTTTCAATCGTGATCTCCTTTAACGATTTTGGATTATTGAGCAGGTTTCGATTCAGCGCCGACACGAGTAAAACGCCCGCCATAACCGATATGCCAAAGATCGATACAAATCCCACCCCGGCCGATACGTTGAAGTTATACCCCCGCAGTAACAAGGCACCAATACCACCCGCCAAAGCGAATAGCAGGCAGGTAAGGGTTAGCAACGTATCGCGGACGTTTCCGTACAACATGAACAAAAACAGGAATACGACCACGATTGTCAGTGGAATCGAGATGGCTAGCTGACCGCCTGCGCGTTCGAGGTTTTCGTACTGGCCGCCATAAATGACGCTATATCCTTCGGGAATTTTAACATGCTGGCGGACTTTCTGACTGATTTCTTTTACAAACCCACCCTGATCGCGACCGCGAATGTTAGTTCTGACCGTAACCATCCGTTTGCCGTTGATCCGGTAGATGTTCGTCTGCCCCTGCACATAGCGAATATCGGCCAGTTCGCTCATTGGGATCAACGCACCCGTTGCCGATGGTACCTGCAACAAGCGAATCGCGTCGATACTACCCCGGCTCTCGGGTGTGAAACGTACGACAATGTCGTATCGTTTGGCTTCATCATAAATCGACCCGATGGCTTTACCACCAATAGCCGCTTCGATCATATTCTCGATCTCGGCAACGTTTATCCCATACCGAGCCGCTGCCGGACGATTAATTTTAATCGCCAACTGATCTTGTGGGCCTTCCTGTTCAATATTTACAGACACGGCCCCATTCATACCTTTCACCAAAGCGGCAATGCTGTCGGCTTTTGCCCGCATCAGCGTCAAGTCGTTGCCAACGATGGAAATGGCCAGATCGGCGGCACTACCCGTCACGATTTCCATAACCTGATCGATAATGGGTTGGCCCGACGAGAAGAACGCACCCGGAAACGCTTCCTGTAACTTACTCTGCATCGAGCGCACAATTTCTTTCTTCGAAATCGTATCCGACCAGGTGCTATAGTCTTTTAAGCCAACCAGAATTTCGGTACGATCGGTTGGGAACGGATCCGTTCCGTCGTCATTGCGACCTGATTGTGTAATGACAAAACTGACGGGTTTATAACTGCTGATTATTTCCCGAATTTTAGGCGCAATCTTCGCGTTTTCCTGAATAGTAATACCCGATGGCATAAACGCCCGCATGAAAATAGACCCCTCATCAAGCTCGGGAAGAAATTCGGTACCGAGTTTCAGGCCAAAGCCAATCATGACCAGCACGATGGTCATTCCTACGCCAACTACCAGTCCCGGTGCCCGAAATAAGGCCGATTTCAGCAGCCACTGGTAACCCCGCTCCAGGGGTGACAACAGGAAGTTTTTATGTTCTTTCAATGGCTTACCACCAGGGGCTAATGCCCTGCGGAAAGCAAACGAGATAAGCACTGGAATGAGCGTCAATGCGCAGATCAACGAACCAATTACGGCAAATGACAGTGTTAGCGCCATTGGGCTAAACAACTTTCCTTCAACGCGTTGCATCAGCAATATTGGCATATAGGCCAAGATAATGATGGTAACGGAGAAGAAAATTTCCCGCGCTACTTCGCCCGCTGAGTGAGCTGTTACGTTCACAATACCCTGATTTCGGTCGGCGGGGCCGGAGGATCGGTATCGCCGGATCAGGTGTTCGGCCATCACGCTGGCACCATCTACGATGATACCAAAGTCGATGGCTCCCAGCGAAAGCAGGTTGGCCGGAATACCCACCAGTTTCATCAGGATGAAAGCAAAAAGCAGTGAGAACGGAATCGTGACCGTAACGACCAAAGCCGCCCGAAGGCTACCCAAAAACAAGACAAGCAGAATAGCTACAATCGAAATCCCTTCGATGAGCGTATGGGCAACCGTTTCGAGGGAATGGTCGATCAGGAACCCCCGGTCATAAAGCACCCGCAGGTGAACGCCTTTGGGAAGTTCGCGGGCTTCGAGATCGGCAATTTTCTCCTTGAGCAACTCCAGTACTTCGCTCGGATTCTCACCCCGGCGGAGCAGCACGATCCCTTCTGTAGCTCCGACAACGTCCAGCTTTTCGTCAGGAATCCGGTAGCCCAGAATACCCGATGGTGAGGGTGGGTTAATTTCGACACTGGCCACATCACGCACCAGAACGGGCACCCCTTCATTCGCTTTCAGCACGATATTCTGTACATCGTCGGGTGATTTAAGCGCCCCTAGTCCCCGCACGGCAAATCCCTGTCCACCTCTGGAAATGACATTGCCGCCTGTGTTCTGGTTGTTCTTCTGAACAGCCTCGATCACATCCTGTAATGTCAGGCTGAACTTACGCAGTTTAGCCGGGTCGGGTATGACCTGAAACTGCTTGATAGGTCCACCAAAGGTTGTCACATCGGCCAAACCGGGTACCTGAAGCAGTTGCGGAATGATAACCCAATCCTGTAAATCGCGCAGTTGCATGGGCGACATGCTCGCCGGTGCCTCAATGACGTAGCGGTAAATTTCACCTACAGCCGTTGTCAGCGGAGCGAGTTCCGGTGAAACACCATCGGGCAGTTGGGCACTACTCAACCGTTCAATTATTTGCTGACGGGCAAAGTAATCCGTTACGGTTTCGTCAAAGTTCAGTTGTACCACCGATAGTCCAAAAATAGTTCTGGACCGGCGATCCGTTACGTGTGGCACGTTATTGAGGACGCGCTCAATCGGGATGGTTACCTGTTGTTCAACTTCTTCGGCCGCCCGACCGTCATATTTAGCAATGACGATAACGTTGGTATCGGCAATGTCGGGGTAGGCTTCAATCTTCAACAGTTTGAAACACCACAATCCCAATCCCATAATCGCCACCGCCAGGCCAACAACAACCCAGCGATTTTTGAGGGAGAATATTATCAGTTTCTGAATCATAATTTAAAAAGGAGGAAAGGGAGGAGGGGGAGGAGGGGGAGAAAGGGAGGAGAGGAAGTCAAGATATCTACAGTTGAGGTCTTTCCCCCTCTCGTCCCTTTACTCCCCCTCCTCCCTTTCCTCCTTTTCCATTAATACCCAAAGCTTAACCCCTTCAGTTGCAGGACATTTGCAGTCACGACCTGATCATTTTCCTTCAATCCATTCTGCACGACAACGCGGTCGACCCGTTGTTGACCAAGCTGAACGGCACGGCGTTCAATAGCTTGCGGTCCGGTTTGAACAAAGACATAATCGCGACCCTGTACTGTTATAATAGCGTCTCGCGAGACCGTCATCAGATTGCCTTCCGATACACCAAACTCGGCAGTTGCGAACATACCGGCTTTAAGTCGTCCATCGGGGTTAGCTACCGAAATACGCAGTTTTATCTGGCGTGTGGTATTATCGACATAGTCATTGACGTTGTCAATCCGACCAGCAAACCGTTCGTTAGGAAAAGCCGTAAAATTGAGCGTGCAGTTTAACCCCTTTCGAATACTACCGAACTGGTTTTCAGGAATTTCGCAAACGACCAGAATGGTGTTCGGTCGCGCCGTGCGTAGGGCTTCAGGGTCGAAACCTGCCAGTTTGAGCGTTGCTTCGTCCGATATAATAGCGGCTTCTTCGTTTGCCAGTTGGGTTTGCGCTTCAATCACTTCTTTACCCGATGCGGCACCGTGGGCCTGCAAGTCTTTTACCCGTTCCAGATTACCCCGTTCGGTCTGGATGTTGATACGGTGCTGTAGAATGGCCGTATAATTGTCCGACAAACTCGGATCATCAAATAACACCAGTCGTTCGGCGGGGTTTTCAACAGAGCGCAACACCATAGCCGCTACGTGACCGGGAGCCGCGAAATCGGTACGCATAGCCCCCGAACGAGCCGGTTGCGTAGTAAATGCACGCATCATCACCGAGTCCGGAAACGTAATACGTCCGCCGTCGGTACTGATCGTTGGGCGGGGTATTGAGGTAACAACTGGCTTTGGCTTCTCTTTGCAGGCAGCCGTTAATAGAACCAGTAGTACAAGCGGGCAAAATTTCATTCTTAATAGACGTTAATCTGCCCGGTCACATACAACAGCCGGACATAATTTTGACGATGTGTGTAGAGTGCCTGGTAATAGGCGGTCTGCGTATCGAACCACGACGTTTGCGCCTGAAGCAGGTCGATCAACGTGGTGGCTCCCCGCAAATAGGCATAACGAACAGAGGCCAGCACTTTGTCAGCGTCGAGCCGAATGCCAATGTAGCGCTCAATATTCTGGCGACTGGTTGCAAACGACTGGTACGCATTGGTAACTTCTGCCCGTATCTGAGCCTGCACCAGAGTAGCTGCATAACCGGCTTGTTCCTGCAACACCCTTGATTTCTGAATCTCGCCCTGATTACGGCTGTACACCGGCAATTCGATGGTTAAAAATACACCAGCGTAAGGAACAGAATTTTGGGGGTTCCAAATCAAACCCGCTTCGTTACGGGGCTTAGCCAACACTTGTTGTAGGTCTACGTTGCGCCGGGCAGACTCTACATTGGCTTCAGCAACACGGACATCGGTTCGGGTCGTAGCCGCCAGTCCCAGCAGACTATCCGCACTGGCATTTACGGTTGGATATAGACTCAGCGGATTGGCGAAGGCTGGATTGATGATCGAGTCGTTCAGCGCCACAGTGATGGTATCGGAAGCCCCAATCACTAAACGCAGGTCGTTCAGTCGGTTACGGAGATCCTGTTGTGCGGTTCGGGTTTGAATATCATATTGATCGGAAATCAATTGAGTTCGAGTGAGATCGGTACTGGAAATTACCAAATCCTTAAGCCGCACCCGGTTTAGTTGAACCAGCGTATCCACATTGGCTTTTGCCCGTTGCAGCAGGGCAAGCTGGATTCGGGCATACCAGGCGTCAAGGTATCGATTGGCCGCATCAAAAAGCAATCCGCGTTCCGTTTCGGCCACACTCCGAACAGCCAGGTTTGTGTTGGCTTCAGCAAAACGATTTCGATAGATTCGCTTGCCATAGATATCAAATTCTTTGGTAGCCTGCAACCAGAACTGCCGTCGCTGGCGATTTAATACCCCCACGCCTTCAGCACCCGGTGCTGGTGTCAACGCTCCTGGTGCCTGTTTTAACTGAAATAGCGTCTGGTTATTCAGAACAGGATTCGGCCGTAAATTGGCGGTTGTCTGATCGGCTTGAGCTGCGTTAATATTTAATCGTTCAACGCGTAAGGCGGGACTATTTTCGCGAACCTGCTGGAGTGTTTGCCGTAAGGTTAGCGTAGTCTGTGCAGCAGCTGTTAAACACGTACAGATGCAAAGTGGATATAAAACTATCTTTCGCAGAATCATTCGATAAAGAGGGGCTCACAATAGTAACAGGTTGTGTCCGTCAAAGCGGCAAAATTGCGATTAAAAGGTGATAAAATAGTAATTAAAAAATAGTTAAATATACTTAATCAAAATTAAGTAAAAAGCTAATAAAGCCTACATTATCTATATTCCAGCTTCGTCACAATAGTTTTCATTCCATTCGTCTACCTTGTATAGGCCTCTCTGTTCCGTTGGCTGATTGACCGTATCTTCGCTTTATAAAGAACGCCCTCATCAAGGCCATTGGCCTTAACGAACACAAAAATGAAGAAAGTACCCCTCCTGATTGATTGTGACCCTGGCCACGATGATGCCGTCATGCTGTTGCTCGCCTTTGGCAGTAACCTGTTTGACATCAAGGCCATAACTACATCGGCGGGTAATCAGACTCAGGCAAAAACGCTGAAGAACGCGATGAAAATCATTGAGTTGATTGGCGCCGATATTCCCATCTATAAAGGGTGTGACAAACCTCTTTTTCGTGAATTGATTATTGCTGATTACGTACACGGTGAGATGGGAATGGAGGGTCCGATATTGCCGGAGCCAAACCTGCATCATGAGCCCCTATCGGCTATAGAAGCAATGGCCCGTATTCTGACCGAAAGCCTGGAAAAGATTACGATTGTACCAACGGGGCCGTTGACCAATATTGCCACATTCCTATTGGCATACCCGCACTTAAAAGCTAAAATTGAGCGTATTTCCCTGATGGGCGGTGGTGCCTTTCGGGGCAATATTACACCTACCGCCGAATTCAACATATACGTCGACCCCGAAGCGGCTGCTATCGTTTTCAAGTCGGGCGTTCCCATTACCATGTGTGGACTTGATGTTACCCACAAGGCACTGGTATTTCAGGAAGACATCGAGTTGTTCAGGGCTATTGGCAATAAGTCGGGGAAAGTAGTGGCCGAGTTAATGGATTTCTTCTCCATTTATTATCGGCGCGAACGGCCGGAGCTAAACGGTGGAGCGGCCCTTCATGACCCCTGTTCCATTGCCTGGTTGATCGACCCATCCATGTTTACCTCAAAGCCATGCTTTGTCGATGTTGAAGTGAACGGGACATTAACCGCCGGAACGACCGTTGTTGATTTTTTCGACGTGCTCAGGAAAGCGCCCAATGTGGACTTCGTTTACGACATCGACCGGGAGAAGTACATTCAGTTAATTTATGACGCGGTGAAGGTATTGCCCTGATTCTTTTTTTGACAGGATTTTCAGGATTGTTGTTATTCTCCTTGCGGTGTCGGTTTTGAGAAACCTCACTTGTCATATATAAGCACCTGACAACACAGCCAGGCCTGTAAATCCTGTAATCCTGTCAAAGGAAATCAGAACCAGGGACGTCGTACTTTAAACGATCGTTTCAGGCCAGTGATTAGCAGAAAAGCCCCCAGAATACCAAAAATGATGGCCAGTATGGTGATGTGTAAAATAGCAAACAAGACCGCCACCAGAATAACCAATACCGACGCTTTCAATTTCCAGCTAATGCGTTGCCACCAGTTTAATTCTGGTCGCAGCGGCATACCCAAACTCTGCCGAATCTGATTACCCAATTTAAGTTTTTTCTTTGGTTTTGGCCCCGGTTGCTGATCCGTTGGCTGGCTTACCGACGCTGCCAGCAAGGATTGCATCCGGTGCATTTTCTGTACGATATGGTTGTTTGCTGTTTGCGCTGGCTGACTCCTTCTACTGGCTATAACGGGCGAAGTTGGCACATCAGTTGCGAATGGCAGATCGTCGGCTAATGATGAATCTGAAGCCGGTACGTTCACTTGCGTCACAGGTTGCTCAATTGGTAGTCGGGTTGCCGACGGATGGGGCGTTGGTTGAAAATAAGCAACAGGGCGATGGCAAGCGGAAAGAAAAAGGAATGACGCGGCAGCGTAAAGGGCAATGACGTTCTTCATCAGGTTATAGGTTGTGCGAACGAAATCTGCAAAAAGCAAAAGTCCTCTCTACAACGAATCTGGTTGGTCGGTTAATATGATTTGTCTGAAAAAGGCCTGAGTTTCGCCTGATTTCTGTATCCAAGTTTAAGACCCAATTTCAGATTTGACAGATGGATTAGTCCGCCAGGTCCTACCTTTGTGGCTATGACTCCCGACAATGATCCCCGGCCCTGGCAGGTCGAACATTCTGAATACATCCACAATTTGCCGTGGTTTACAGTTCGTAAAGACGCCGTCCGAATGGAAACTGGTGGCGCGATTCCCGATTATTTTGTTTTTGAATACCCCAACTGGATCAACGTTGTTGCCGTTACAACGGATGACCAATTAGTTCTGATCCGGCAATATCGGCATGGCATTGCCGGTGTTCATTACGAACTCTGCGCGGGTGTCATCGACCCGAACGAAGAGCCTCTTGCAGCCGCACAGCGCGAACTGCTGGAAGAAACCGGTTTTGGTGGTGGCCAATGGGAACCGCTGATGACCCTCTCGGCCAATCCCGGCACGCACACTAACCTGACCTATTCATTTCTGGCCACGGGTGTG
>CAXTJJ010000235.1:0-9199 GCA_964244155.1 uncultured Spirosoma sp. | reverse complement strand
TCGATTCTGAACGCCTTTATTATTGGTATTGTGTTCATCTTTTTCTTCATTCCCGGTCTTTACGTTGCTGTCGTTCTGTCGCTGTCATTAGCCGTCACAGTATTTGAAGGAACCGACTTTGGTCCTACCTGGAGCCGTTGTTTCCAGTTAATTCGGGATAAGTGGTGGTCTACCTTCGGCCTGATTTTGGTTATGGGTATCATTGTGGCAATTGTCGGGTTAATCTTTGCTATACCAACAACAATTATCGCGTTTCTGACGGGGGCAAAAATGCTTCCTAACGTTTCGGTTGTCTGGCTCATTTTAGGCAACGTAATTAACCTTGTTGGCCGAACTCTGCTAAATGTCGTATTATATACAGCCATTGGTTTCCAATACACGAATCTGGTTGAACGGCAGGAAGGCCGGGGACTGATTTCGGCAATCGACGCCATTGGTACGTCACCCACTCACTCCCGCGCAACGGATGAAGGAACGTTTTGATTTACGACCGCGTGAGCGGCCAAGTACGAGGTACGAGGTACGATTGTGGGCCTGCCATTTGGCGTTTGCTTTTTGTTGGGTGTGCCTGTTGCTGGTGGCTTCACCTACGGTATTGGCACAGTCTAAACGCATACCCCCAACGGTAACTTCGGCTCATGATGACCGGGCTCCGTTGCGGGTGCGCTACCCGGAGCAAGAACATCTGCGCGATTTACAGACCGACCACGATTATCAGTATGGCAACGATGCTCCCCCACCCGAAAATCCGTTGGCTCGTCTCTGGCAGTGGCTTATGCGTAAACTTGGGGCATTTTTATCAAGCGAAGCCTATCAAAACGTCTGGCAGTATGTCATTCTGGCGGCTATAGCTGGCGTCGCTATTTACCTGCTCATGAAAGCTGAAGTACTTGGTTTCCTGTTTTCGAAAAGAGCCCAATCGGCTGGTCTTGCCTATGAAAATCTGAGCGAAAACATTCATGAGATCGACTTCAGTCAGGCTATCGACGACGCTGTTAGCCTGCGAAACTTCCGGCTGGCCGTTCGTTTATTGTATCTGCAAACGCTGAAACAACTGACCGACGCGGGTCGTATTCAGTATAAGCCGGACAAAACCAACCGCCAGTATGTGTATGAACTGGCAAACTCGCCGTTGCAGACTGACTTTGAACGATTAACGAGCCAGTTTGAATTTGTCTGGTATGGCGATTTTCCAATAGATGAGACGAGATTCGCAGCTTTACGAACCGCCTTTTCACAGTTTAATAAGACGGGTCAGACACAACCCATAACTTAAGAATTGACCGGCAACCCGGCACCTCCCGATTTTGCGTAAACCGAATAAATATCTGCTCATTCTACTGGTTACGGTAACGGCCTACGTGCTTTTCGAGTACTATCGGCCAAAGCCTATTGACTGGCGGGCGACCTACGAGAATGATGACAAAATCCCGTTTGGTACTCAGGCCCTGTTTGAGCTATTGCCCGATGCCATGCAGCCATCGGCGATCAAAACGGTACGTTTGCCCATATACAACCTCGTGAGCGAGAAGACGTTGCCAACGCCCAGTAATTACGTTGCCATTGGCCAGGATTTTGACGTCGACAAAAATGACATCGCCCAATTGCTGACTTATGTTGGACGCGGGAACAACGCATTCATTTCGGCTTACGAATTTCCTGATACGCTGGGAACGATACTCGGCTTTAAGGCCGAGGTGAAAGACCGAAATAAAGCAGACACAACTTTACGACAGAACTTCGTAAACCCGCCATTACACAAGGCGGCCGGGTACAATTTCCTGCATGACGACGGTCGTAATTTCTTGACCATTAAAAGACCCGGACTTATCACCGTATTAGGCCGTAATGCACGAAAAGAACCGGTTTTCATCAAGATTCGATACGAAAAAGGGCAGTTCTTCATTCACAATTTGCCGCTGGCCTTCACAAATTACTATGTCCTGAGTCAGAAAACGTCCGATTATGCTTTTAAAGCCCTCTCCTATTTGCCTGTCCAGCCAACCTATTGGGACGAGTTTCAGAAGCAGGGACGATTCAGTGAGGATGAACAGTCCATTTTTCGATATATTCGTTCACAGCCAGCCCTCAACTGGGCGTATTATCTGGTAGCATTTGGGTTGATATTCTACGCTATTTTCGCGGGTAAACGAACCCAGCGAATTATTCCGGTGGTAGAGCCGCCCAACAATACATCGCTTGAGTTTGTGCAAACTATAGGCCGACTGTATTATCAGCAAGGCGACCACGAAAACATTGCCCGTAAGAAAATTCAATACTTTCTGGCCGATATCCGCGAACGATACGGCCTGAACACAACCGTTTTAGATAACCAATTTACCGAAACACTGGCCCGAAAAAGCGGTGCCTCTCTGGAAGATACATCGGACCTAGTACGGCTTCTGCGCAATGCCCAGAAAAGCATTTCGCTGTCAGAATATGACTTAATTACCCTAAACGGGGCAATGGAACATTTTAAACAAACTATCTGAACCGGGATTTTCTCAAGATTTGAAGGATTTTCAAGATTGCTACCAACAAAGGCTTTCGCGGTAAAAACAATAGGCTATTACTCTTAGAAATCCTTTGTTGACAACAATCTTGAAAATCCTTCAAATCTTGGGAAAACCCGGTCGATGCCATATGGACTCATTTCAAACACGTATCGACCTTACTTCCCTCACAACTGCCGTTCAGGCCATTCGTGCCGAAGTAGGTAAAGTTATCATTGGCCAGCACCAGGCGGTCGATTTGCTACTTACAGCCCTACTCGCCGATGGCCACGTACTTATTGAGGGTGTGCCCGGCGTGGCTAAAACCCTGACGGCTAAACTACTGGCCAAAACGATGTCGGTGGGATTTAGTCGGATTCAATTTACCCCCGATCTAATGCCCTCCGATGTATTAGGCACGTCTATTTTCACGCCTAAAACCGGCGATTTTGTCTTTAGGCATGGGCCTATTTTCTCCAACCTTGTGCTGATTGACGAGATCAATCGGGCACCGGCAAAAACACAGGCGGCTCTCTTTGAGGTGATGGAGGAACGACAGGTAACCAACGACGGTACGACTTATCTCCTTGAGGAGCCGTTTATGGTGCTGGCCACCCAAAACCCTATTGAACAGGAAGGTACGTATCGCCTGCCCGAAGCACAGCTAGACCGCTTTCTCTTTAAAATTGTCGTTGGCTATCCTGTTGCAAACGAGGAAGTTGATATTCTGCGAGGCCACCATCAACGGCGAAACCTGCCCGATGCGCTCGATGCCGTCAATGCGGTACTCACGGCCGATCAGTTGGCGAATTTACGCAGTCTGGTGCATCAGGTTCATGTAGAAGACAAGTTGTTCGAGTATATCGCCCAGATCGTTCAGGCGACTCGCGTCAACAAATCACTTTACCTGGGTGCATCACCCCGTGCATCGGTTGCGTTGCTCAACAGTGCCAAAGCCCTTGCCACGCTCCGGGGTCGCGACTTCATTACACCCGAAGATGTGCAGGAGTTAGCCGCGCCCGTATTGCGCCATCGTGTATTGCTAACGCCCGAACGAGAGATGGAAGGCGGTACCGCCGATGAGGTAATCACCCAACTGGTGCAGAAAATTGAAGTGCCCCGATGAACAAGCTGTTCAAAATTTTAATTTTTAAAAGGCTTTCACGAAATAAGAGCCGTGTTTTTGTCATCCCGACGCAGGAGAGATCTTGAGGATTAACTTACATTAAGATCCCTCCTGCGTCGGGATGACGAAAAACTTGCTCATTTTGATTGAATCAAGGCATCAAAAATTTACCATGAAAAGCAAGAGACATACATACCACCCTCTCCAGTCAGCCCGTTGGTTGAGAGCGGGTCGATGGTGTCTGGCTGGTCTATATTTTACATTCTTCATTATTCATTCTTCACGCACCAACGGGCAAACACGCGACCAATTAACCGGCACGTGGATTGGCGTTCATACTGAACTGGACATTGACTTTACCTGCCCCTTACCAACTTATATCCAGTTAGACACCGACAGCACTTATCACCTGGGCATGGTTGATGGCTCAGCGTCTGCGCTAAAATCGACCTGGGCTGTAGATGAAGAGCGAGTTCGTCTGGATACTATTCATTTTGCGCCCCGACTGGTTACGGTACAAAACAACTTGCTGCGCATCGGGGCAACGTTTCCAATGGTTTTTCGTCGATTCACTGACGTTCCGATTGACTCTGCCAGTACCTATCAACAGCTGGCGGGGCGTGTCTGGCAGTCAGATAACCTAACGGTTGCTCTTTATGCGAATGGTCAGGTAAGTCTGGAAAGTACTCTGTCAAAACAACGAACGGCTCATTTCTGGCGGCTGGCAACGTTTGGCCAATCGGTGTTCCTTGTCATTTTCGGTAATCAGCACAACCGCGAAGGCGGCTACAAACCCTCATGGCAGATTGCGAGCCTGCTACCAAACCAGTTACAGGCGATTGGCTGGAATGGTTGCACGGTGGCGACAGAGACATTCCGTTTCGTTCGCCATCTAGCTCAGGACGAATTGTGCCGTGCCAGTGGCTTTCAAACGTGCGACAACTGTTTTCAGCCTCTGTGGCGTGAAGCTCCGCTTAGCCGGTCGTCAAAACGCTATGACATCAACCAATTAGTTGCCAGACAGTATCAACCCATCGTTCAGGCTGGTCAATCAGGCCTGATCCGAATTCAGCTTGTCGTCAACTGCGAAGGCGAACAGGGATTATTAACACTTGATGGTTTCGGTGAGGACTATTGCCCGAAGACATTCGACGGCCGGATAACAAAGCAGTTGCAGGAAATCTGCCAGAACCAGATTGCCACTGATCCTACCTTGCGCCGATCTGACCTGTCGGGGCAGACATTTGATGTGACTGTTGCGCTAACCTTCCGGCTTAAAGACGGACGTATAACCGATATTCTGCCATGAAGTACGTTCTCTTCTTAAGCCTTCTGTTGCCTATCCCGGTTATTGCACAGGATGGTGAACGGTACCTAAAATCGAGCGCATCCATGTTGGCAACTAACAGACAACCCCAGCGGTTTCCGTTTTTTTCAACTGGACGACGCACTAACCAACCAGATACCCTTCCTGCTTCTGCGCAGAACTATCGCTACCGGGCATTTTCCAGCCTCGGCCAAAATGATTACGAAGAAGCGACACTTTGGATGGAAAAAACGAGCGATAATTATCCCAAAGAAAATGGCATAATCGGTGAGGTCTATTTGTCGAGATTACGGGACTACCCTCGGGCATTGCGCCATCTGGACGCTTACGATGCCCTTACACCCGGTTTCGACGATGTGATCAGCAATAACCCAGTCAGCTATCTGCGTGGCTTGGCTTATCGTGGGATGGGTAATCATACGAAAGCTATTGAACAGTTCTGTGTCGGTATTGACTCACTCATCCTGAAACACGGAGCCGAATGGGTCAACTACAAGCATTTTGTAAGCCGGGCCGTCAGTTATATCGCCACCGGGCAGGCAGAGAAAGCCCTAACCGATCTCGGCAAAGCCGCTAATAATTATAGCCGCAGTGCATTGGTAGGCTACCATAAGGGCCGTGCGCTTTTACAACTAGGTCGCATCAATGAAGCCCGTACCGCTTTTCAGGACGCATCGTTTTTCTATAAAGCCCTACGCGCCGAACGGACAGGCGATTATCAGGAAGATGACTATAATCCTGTTTATGAAGAAGAAATTGAAGAGGCTTTAAGTCAATTAAAACCAACAAAACCGTAACTTAAGACCTCAGCCGTAACACTTGATGAAAACTTTCTACAAAAACATTAGTGCGGTTCCGGACAACACCAGACAGACCGCCTACAGAGCCGTTAATTTCGCAATGGTCGAGGCCCATTGGCAGATCGGCCAGTTGATTGTTAAAGAACAGCAGGGGAATAACCGAGCGGAGTATGGCAGTGGCTTACTCAAATACCTCGCCCACCACTTGACCAGCGATTTTGGAAAGGGATTTGACGAAAGCCATCTCCGCTGTATTCACCTGTTTTACAAGGCCTTTCCAATTCGTGACGCACTGCGTCACGAATTAAACTGGACCCATTATCACTTATTATTAAAAGTCGATAATCCAGATGCCCGAGCCTGGTACATAGTAAACATACTACTGCTGGCGCAAAACCACCGAACTGAATGAAATCCCTCCGATCTCCCTTTGTCGCTACCCGGCTTTGGCTCGTATTAACGATACTTGTGCTACTATTTATTGCGGCTTATGCTTTCCCAATCTTATTTTCACTGGTGAGAGTCGCCTTTGCGGGGTTTATCATATTGATTGGGCTGGATGCGTGGCTTTTGTTTCGTCCGCAGGCCCGCGCAGGTATTTTTGCCCGTCGTGAAGTACCCGACCGCCTATCGAATGATGATGAGAATCCGATTACGATTTACCTCGAAAATCAGTACCCGTTTCAGACGCAGGTTGAAGTGATAGACGAAATTCCGTTCCAGTTTCAACGGCGAGACGTCTTGTTCCGGGCCAAACTAAATCCGCGCGAAACGCGGGCTATTCGTTACGAACTTCGGCCAACGCGCCGGGGCGAATACAATTTCGGCGCTGTCAATGTGTTTGCCTTATCGCCGTTAGGTTTATTGAAACGTCGGTATCAATTTGAACAGGGCAAGCTGGTGGCTGTCTATCCATCCTATTTGCAGATGCGGCAGTATGAGCTTCTGGCAGCTACGAATCGGCTCAACGAAGTGGGCGTGAAGCGAATTCGGCGCATCGGCCACAGCATGGAATTTGAGCAGGTTCGCCCCTACGCTACCGGCGATGATGTAAGGACAATCAATTGGAAAGCGACCTCCCGACGAAGCGATGCCCAGGGCACCTCGTTAATGATCAATGCCTACCAGGATGAGCGTTCGCAACCCGTTTATTGCCTGATCGACAAAGGGCGCGTGATGCAATCGCCCTTTGAAGGACTGACGCTGCTCGACTATGCCATCAACGCCAGTTTAGTATTGAGCAATATTGCACTGATGAAACAGGACCGGGCCGGCATTATGACATTTTCCGACCATATAGGCCAACTTCTACCCGCCGACCGACGTAAGGGGCATATGCTTCGGATTTTAGAATTACTTTATCGGCAAAAGACGCGGTTTCTGGAAACGGATTATGAAAGTCTCTATGCCAGTGTTCGAATACATATTCGGCAGCGAAGCCTGCTATTGCTGTTCACCAACTTCGAAACAGTAAGTGCCATGCAGCGGCAATTACCCTACCTGCGCCGGTTAGCCAAGGATCATTTGTTACTCGTGGTGTTTTTCGAAAACACCGAACTCCGTAGCCTACTCGATCAACCCGCCACCGACACTGAGCAAATTTATCTTAAGACAATCGGTGAGAAATTCACCTTCGAGAAGAAACAGATTGTGAAAGAACTGGCCCAATACGGTATCCAGACAATTCTGACCGCTCCCCAGAACCTGACTGCGAATACTGTGAATAAGTACCTTGAACTGAAAGCTCGGGGAATGATTTAGTTATCCCCCAGGCCACCCTTCACCGATTCATAATTAGACTTTAAACGGCCCATCTCCTTTGCCAGAAACGCCTGTAGCTGACGGTTGAACTCCTCCTTCTCCGCATCAGGTAAAGACGCGTATAAGTCCTTCAATTCCTGGTTGATAGCAGCTCGTTCAGCATTAGTAGCCGCATTGATGGACTTGTAGTGGTATTTTTTGAAATCGTACTGTGTCATTCTATCAATCCTTCTATCGGGCAGATCAATGAGAGTTTCGGCAAGCCTACCCATCTAATTCGCTTCTGCTTACAAATTCGGCCTGGTAAAGATATAGCAACTAACTATAAAGCAAAAAGCCCTTCCTGCCAGGAAAGGGCTTTTACAGACTTCTATCACTGCGTTTTTTCCAGCTCTCGTTGCTCTTTCAATCGTGCCCGCTCGATTCTTGCCGATACGAGAATACTCACTTCGTAAAGCAAGGTCAAAGGTAGTGCAACCAGTACCTGGCTGTAAATATCAGGAGATGGTGTAATAATACCGGCAACAACCAGAATCACGATCCAGGCATGTTTGCGGTATTCGCGCATATACTTCGGTGTCAGAACCCCCACTTTCGATAGAACATAAGCGATCATTGGCATTTGGAATATCAACGCACAACCGAGGGATAGCGTCACCAGGATACCAATGTAGGAGGTGATGTCGAACTGGTTTTTGATTTCAGGCGTAATCTGAAAGTTCGCCAGGAAGTTGATAGCTAATGGCGACACGATAAAATATCCAAACAGCAAGCCTATCGTAAATAAGAGAGACACAAAGAACACAGCGCCACGGGCAGCATTCTTCTCAACAGAGCGAAGACCAGGTTTGATAAATCTCCATACTTCCCAGAAAGCATACGGAAATGCAAAGCATAGCCCAATAATAGCCGATGATGTCATCGCCATGGTAAACTGGTCGGAGACACCCAGAGATTGCAACTCGAAATTGAGTTTGGTCACACATAAATCGGCGTAGCCCGTCGCATCTGCCAGCTTACACATCATCCGATACGTCCAGAAATTAGGGTTCTTAGGACCCATGATAACGATTCTGAATATATCTTCGATAAAAACAAAAGCGAGAATCGCAAACACAAAAATAGCACCGACCGCCCGGATGATGTGCCAGCGTAATTCTTCCAGATGATCCAGAAAGGACATTTCTTTGCCTTCGGAGTCGATCTCTTCGTCAGTCAGTTGATCTAATGGCATTAGTTTAAAGCGAAAGAGTGAAAGAACGAAAGAGAAAAGTAACGCGATTTTTTAGCCACTCTTTCGTTAGTTAACTTTTATAGAGCGGAAATGCTTTCATCCACTCGTTGATTTCTTCTTTTACGGTTGCTATAGTAACGGCATCGTCATGGTTCATCAGCACCTTATCGATATATACGACAATTTGCTCCATGTCCGATTCTTTTAAGCCGCGTGTCGTCATTGCTGCCGTTCCAACCCGCATCCCCGAGGTAACCATCGGCGATTTATCGTCGAACGGAACCATGTTCTTGTTAATCGTAATATCTGCTTTAATAAGCGTATTTTCGGCTAATTTACCCGTTAGCCCTTTCGACCGCAGGTCGATCAGCATCAGGTGGTTATCGGTCCCTCCCGAAATAATTTCATAACCCCGGCTCAGGAATGCCTTGGCCATAGCTTGCGCATTGGCCTTTACCT
>CAXTJJ010000234.1:0-9201 GCA_964244155.1 uncultured Spirosoma sp. | reverse complement strand
AACCCGACTACGCCGGTCGATAAATGATTACAACGAGCAGATGATGGACAATCTGCTTATGAATGCCCTGATCGAGGCCCGGAGCTGTGAACGTTTCAAGCTCCTGTCCGAACAGATTGCCGATGAGAGTCTGCGGAAATTCTACCGCGAGCTGATGATTTCAGAAGCCGGGCATTATCGAACATTTATTGAACTGGCCGAAACATACCTTCCAGCCGCTCGTGTTCGCGAACGCTGGAAGGAGTTTCTTGCCGTTGAGGCCGACATCATAGCGAATCTGGCCGTTCGGGGTGACCGGATGCACTGAACTACATATAGGATTTGTGATACAGAGCCGAATCGGTGCCCATGACAAAGCAGTCAAGGCGGTTACCACCCGATGAACTGACGGCGGCATCAGCCGAAAGAAGGCCATCCAGGTCTTCTTCCGCCGACCAGTGCAGGCCGTTCCAATAGACGTGCATCAAATGGTGGGTGAGACCCCGGTAAAATACGTCAATCCGGTCGGGTCCCCAGGCCTGGGCAGCGGGTGCGCCCATCATCGTGATGTTGATGCTTTCCCAGTTTTTCCAGCCATTATCAAATTGCCTGTGCCACAACTTTCCGTCAGATCCTCGGGCGAAACAATCAAGGCGGCCCGGCTTTGGCGAGCAGAGAGTGGGTGCTGAGGTAAAAACACCGCCCAGGCTTTCCCAATTACTCCAGGCGCCGTCATACCATTTGTGTGAGATACCCGACTCCATATCACGCACGACAATATCAATTCGATGGTCGCCCCAGCTTACACAGGCAGGCTCGGAAGAAAGCAGCCCACCCAACGATTCCCAGCCGCCCCAGGCCCCTTCATACCAATTATGCCAGAGGGCGTGGTCGGTGCCCGCAGCAAAGACATCAAGTCGACCGGCCCCCCAGGAGGATACCGCCGGAGCCCACTGAATGAGGCCTCCCAGCAAATTCCAGTTGGCTTCCCATTGCCCGTTCCAGCTACGATGCCAGACGGCCGAATCGCCACCCCGCGCAAAGACATCGATGCGATTGGCTGCCCAGCTTACGGCGGTTGGTTTGGAAGTAATGAATCCGCCCAGATTTTCGTACTCTGACCACTTGTGAGCAGGTGTAGGCAGGATAACCCCCGCAACACCTGTCTTTTCAAAATCGTCAATTTTCGCTTCACCGTAAGCAATCCGGCAAAACCCTCCTTCACCCCACTCCGTTCCCCATGAGTTTTTGCAAATCCAGCATTGGTCAAATTCGGAGTAGCCAATGATCATCAGGCACTGCTGGCCTTGCGAGTCGCCCGTTACATGGTGGTATATGCCTGATTTATAGTCGATAAAGTCACTGTATACTTCAATCATCGCAGCGACAGGCCCAAAGTTCATAAGATAGTTCTTGGCACCGGCCGGACTGGATAACGAGGTTATCTGGCTGATTTTCACCACACTGTCGCTGCGGTCAGAAGTAATATGGCAGCTTGGCGCACCTGCCCAGATGTCATTGTTAGAGAAGGCATCGGCATACGGGAAGTTCGTTTCGCTGCATACCCCTCTGTTTTGAATTTCTTTAAACGCATCGGTGGGTGACCATCCAGTGCAATTGGCCCCGTGACCTGAACAGAACTGATGGTCAGCTTCGGACAGATCCAGCAGTTTGCCTTTTTCAATGGAAACCATCGACTCGACAACGGCTATGGTACCAAACGCTACGCTGGCATTGCAGCCACCCTGATTTTTGACGGGCGTTACATGATTGCCGTCCCGGTTGCGCCAGTCAACATTGGGCGCAAACCCGATTTCCAGTGCTTCATCTACTTCCTGGACCAGAGCCAGCGGACGCTCTGCCAAAAGTTGAGCACCAATGCCCGGAAGACGTCGATTGTCGGGCAGACTTTTACTGAAATTTTCGGCAGCTTGCCATCGGGCCTGGCTGGCAACCAGCTTGTCGTTTAACTCGTTAATGGTTAGCATAAATTTGGTTAAAATTCACAGTCGTTGAGGGAGTAAATTTAGAGGGTCGTGTGTAGAGTGCTTTACGTATAAGTACGTATTCTTGCGTCAATATGAGCCATTCAATCAAAAGGTTACCGGATTTTTCATGTAAAATGATCAGCAAGCCGTGGTAGACAGCCACTCATCCAATTGCTGAATGAATCGGTCTGGCAGGGCAATAGTTAATTGCCAGGAGGTCTAATTCCATGTGTAATCTGTTAACTTTGGTAGCTGGTATGACGGGTGGATGCACCGCGCCTGTCAATCTGGGACCATACAGGTCCACCGACGTTAACGACAACTGAATCTTGACTTTCCTTCAACAAACGGCCCAACGAATTTTCGACGCCCACGGCCCCAGCCTGAACGATGTTTGGGTGATCTTGCCTACACGTCGGGCTGTATCTGTGTTCTTAGATGAATTGGCGGCTCTTTCTGACCGGCCCTTTCTGGCTCCCCATGCCCTGGCTGTCGACGATTTTATTACGCAGGCCGCCGGTGTTCAGTTAATTGATTCTGTTAGTTTGCTCTTTGAACTGTATGATATTTTCAAGGAGATTGATCCCCTGGTCGAATTTGAGCAGTTTATTGGCTGGGCGTCAATACTACTGGCTGATTTTGATCGGATCGACCAGTATCTGGTAAATCCACACGAACTGTTCAGCTACCTCACAGCCGCCAAAGCCCTTGAACGCTGGCAGGTTGATCTGCCTCCCAACGCCAGCCCCATTACCGAAACACCCGGCACTGCCCGGTATTTTAAACTGTTCGAAAATTTGCAAACCGCTTACCATGCGCTGCATAACCGGTTAAATGAGCAACATCTGGCGTATCGGGGCATGGCCTATCGGCTGCTGGCGCAGAACGTTGAATCGTTGATTCGGGATAATCTGGCGTATGAACGCGTGTATTTTGTGGGTTTTAATGCCCTCAGCCGGGCCGAAGAGCATATAATCAAGGTGTTGGTCGATGCACAGCAAGCTGAACTCATCTGGGATGCCGATCAATATTACATGAACGACAGGCGGCAGGAAGCAGGCGAATTTCTGCGTCGGTACAAGGAAAATGGCTGGTTTTTTTCGAAACAGAACCACGAAGACCTGGCTCAGCAATCCAATAACCTGTTGGGCTTCGAAAAGAATATTCGCGTTGTCGGTGTGCCTAACGCCAGCATGCAGACGAAGGTGGCCGGTAAGATTTACAGTGAATGGCAGGCAGCAGCGGCCGAAGGGCAGGGGCAAGTCGGAACATCACGTCCCAGAACGGCAATCGTACTCGCCGATGAAACGCTGTTGGTGCCGGTATTGTACGCGCTCGACGAAAACGTGACCGACCTGAACGTCACAATGGGGTTGTCATTGCGGTCGTCGCTGATGTTTACACTGGTCGATACGCTGTTTGAAATGCAGCGGACAGTGCATGAGTTCAGAACACGGGATGGACGTGATCTGAAGATTCCGAAATTCCACCATCGCCACATCGTCAAGCTGCTCAATCACCCGTTTCTAAAGCAGTACGAACGCATTCGGGGGCTTATGTGGCCGGGCGAGGTATTGCCAACGGGTGAGGTCCTGCCACCTGAGCCGCTCTTTCAGTGGATTGCCAAAGAGATTGTGAAGAATCAGCGGGTATACCTGACCGAAAGAGAAATCAGAGAGCTTGGGCAGGATGACCCCCTTGTTCAGGTGTTGTTTACCCGCTGGCCCAATGAGGAGCCGATGAAGGCCATCCGCACATTTTATGCGCTGATCGAACTCCTGCGCGATGTGTACCGTACCAGCCAGGATGCCATCGAAATCGAATACCTGTACCTGTTTTTTACCCTGCTGAAGCAACTGGAAGCCACCCTCGACCGGCAGGAGCAAGCCGTTAGCCGCAGCCCGAAAGGTATGGTTGTCGAAGCACAGGCCGCTGTTACGGTGCGGAGTTTCCGGCAGTTCCTGTATGAGTTGATACGGCAAACGAGCATTCCGTTTACCAGCGAAGGAAAGAGTCAGCTCCAGATAATGGGGATGCTCGAAACGCGGGCTTTGGATTTCGAACGGGTCATTATCCTGTCGGTGAATGAAGGGGTGCTGCCGCAATCACGCAAACTAAACTCGCTGATTCCCTTTGACATAGCGTCTGAACTGATGCTACCCACGTACCGGGAACAGGAAGCTGTAATGGCCTACCATTTCTACCGTCTACTTCAACGTGCGAGTGACGTTGTGTTGTTGTACACGACCTCGACGGATGCGTACGGCAGCAGTAAAGGGGAGCCTAGCCGGTTTATCCGGCAACTTGAACACGAACTGGTGCCCCGGTCAAATGGATTGGTTCGTATAAGCCACCCAACGGTTCGCTTTGGCCGGGCTGGTGATGCGATGGAAGCCGACCTGACCCAGTTGCGGGTGCCGAAGACCGAACGCATACGGGAGGATTTAATTAAGCTGCTCACCACCAAAGGCTTATATCCATCCTATCTGAATCAGTTTGTGAGTTGTTCCATGCGGTTCTACTTCAGCCGGATTGTGAACATCAGCGAAGAAGACGACATTGAAGAGAAAATGGGCGCGGCCGAGTTTGGCAGCTGGCTGCATAAAGTCATGGAGCGCCTGGATCTTGAGTATCGACTGAAGGCACTGCCCATTGATGAGACAATCATAAAAAATCTGCTGGAAGAAGAATTCGCCGTTTCCAACAAAGGTCGGGTTATTGAATCGGGTATGAATTTGCTGTTGTATGACTTGGCGCAAAAACTCATGCTCGATTTTCAGCGGCAGCAAAATGCGTTGCCGGGCTTAACCGTCATCGGAACAGAGCAAACCCTTGAAACCTTCTTAATCGTGCCTGTTGACGGACGTGCGCCAATTAAAGTGCGTATTGCCGGTAAGATTGACCGCATCGAGCGATTTGGCGGGCAAATCCGCATCGTCGACTACAAAACGGGTAAAGTTGAGTTATCCGACAAGACCCCTAAAGACCTGGTCGATAAGCTGCTGCATGATGGTGCTGAAGAAAAAATGCGGCAGTTGTGGCTGTACCGCTATCTAGCACTCAAGAACATCAGTGACCATGGCGGCTTACCCCGCGACAGGGCTAAAAAGGATATTTTTCAAACAGACGGCTTGCCCGTTGAAGCCGGATTTTATTCATTCCGGGATGTGAGTGGCGGATTTAAATCAAATCCGGTTCGGTTTGGGGATGATGATAGCCCGGCGCAGTATATCCAGGATTCGGAAAATTTATTAGTACAGATGATCCAGCAACTACTCGATCCAAAAGAACCGTTCAGTAAAACAGACAAGATCGAAGTCTGCCAGTTCTGCGATTATAAAGGGATTTGTGGGCGATAAATCGCCAAACGTCTATCTTTCTGACCTGCCTTCTACGTTTTTCTTAGTGCAATAATCTAAAAAAATAGACTTTGGGGTTATTTTTTTAGATTATTGTAGGCTTAACCAATTTCTGTGTGTAGTAATCTTCTGGTCGCTATCATGAGCCCGCTGATCAAATCCAGCTATATCCTTTGCCTATTACTTTTTGTTGGCTTGCAAGGGGGGCTGGCGCAGCAATCAGACACCCCGCAGGCACCCGGCCTATCGTTTGTGGGCCAGTTAACTGTTCGTATCGGCGCCCCGTATGTAGTTGGAGAAACACCCCACGGCCTGCGTCGAATTATTCCTATTCTGGGCGGCACGGTTAAGGGGCCCGACTTGAAAGGTGAAATCCTGCCGGGTGGTTCTGACTGGCAAATCGTTCGGAAAGATGGTGTGGCAGAGGTTGAAGCGCACTATCAATTTAAAACTGACGACGGTGTGATCATATACATCAAAAATGTGGGCTTGCGCGTTGCTACTCCCGATGTGGCCGCACGCATTGCCCGTGGAGAACAGGTGAGCCCCACGGAATATTATTTTCGATCCATTCCTCAATTTGAAGCACCTGCTGGGAAATATGCCTGGATGAACAACGCGATTTATGTTTGTAAGGCTTTCCGGAACCCCGAAAGTGTTGTAATCCAGGTCTGGAAACTTCTTTAACCGATCTTATACCCATCCAATGAAAACTCCCCCTTTGCGTGCCGACCACGTAGGCAGTCTGCTCAGAACACCAGCGGTGAAGGAAAATCGCCTGAAATGGAAAAAAAATGAACTGTCGGCCGAAGAGTTGCGGGCCATTGAAGACAACGCCATCGCCGAAACAGTCAGAAAACTTGAATCCACCGGCATGCGCGCCATCACTGACGGCGAATTTCGACGGGATTATTTTCACCTCGATTTTCTGAAAGAATTATCCGGCGTGACCGTAACGGGCGGCATTGAAGCCAATCCGAACGCTAAAGTAGCGTCCGACGGATTTACCCCGCCCGTGTTGAGCGTGACGGGAAAACTCAGGCATGTGAACGACATTCAGGTGGCTGATTTTAAGTACCTTAACTCGGTGGTGACGCAAATGCCCAAGGTATCCATTCCCTCGCCGACGATGATTCACTTTCGGGGTGGGCGCAAATCCATCGACATTAATTCGTATCCGGATATGGATGTGTTCTTCCATGATTTAGCCGTAGCCTATCGGGAGGAAATTGATCATCTCTATAAAGCTGGGCTGCGTTACCTGCAACTGGATGATACCAATCTGGCATATCTCTGCGACCCTAAAATGCGGGCAGCCGCCGTTGGCAGGGGCGAAGATCCCAACGAACTACCCCGCACCTATGCCGCTCTGATTAACTCCGTTATTGATAACCGCCCCGACGACCTGACGGTGGGTATCCACCTGTGTCGGGGTAATTACCGCAGCACCTGGTTTGCCGAAGGGGGGTATGAGCCGGTAGCTGAAGTGCTTTTCAATGAGATCAATGTCGATGCGTATTTCCTGGAATATGACGACGAGCGTTCGGGCGATTTTGCTCCGCTGCGGTTTGTGCCGAACGATAAAATGGTGGTGCTGGGCATCGTCTCATCGAAAGTGCGGGAACTGGAAAGCATGGACGATCTGTGCAAGCGTATTGATGAAGCCGCGCACTACATGCCACTGGATAACTTGTGCGTTAGTCCCCAATGTGGTTTCTCGTCAACTCACCACGGCAATGACCTGAGCTATGATGATCAATGGCGAAAAATTGAACTTGTCGTCAACACGGCCATAAACGTGTGGGGCATAGCCTAGATTTTGGTCCCCTAACTGGTATGGCAGCCGGATGACAAATGATCCGGTCAATTCGGCCATAGCGGTGCCTGTTCTTAACCTTCTCAATCTGAAATGGAAGTACAATCTAAATTTGGGATTGACCAGCAGCCGATTTCGCGGCTGCAATATGCGACTATCGTGATTTGCTTCCTGATGAACATGCTCGATGGCATGGATGTCATGGTCATTTCCTACGCTGCCCCCACCATTGCCAAAAGCTGGAGCGTGACTCCCGAAGCGCTGGGAATGGTTTTCAGTGCCGGATTATTTGGCATGACGTTCGGGGCTTTATTTCTGGCTCCCTACGCCGACCTGATTGGGCGGAAGTCCCTGATTCTCATCAGCGCAACCATTATGGGTATCAGTATTTACCTGACTGCGCTTTCGGCAAGCATAATTCCGCTCATCGCTTTTCGATTTATCAGCGGGTTAGGCATTGGCAGTATGCTGGCGAGTACTGCCGCCCTCGCTGCCGAATATACACCCAGCAAAACCCGCGATTTCTGGGTGAGTTTTGTGATTTCCGGTTATCCCGTCGGCGCTGTATTGTCGGGACTGGTCGCGGCTAGGATCATTCCGGTTTCGGGCTGGCAGGCGATGTTCCAAATGGCGGGTATTGTAACCTTCCTGTCACTGCCGCTGATTCAGCTATTTCTGACAGAGTCGGTGGGATTCTATCTGAAATCGCAGCCGCTTCATGCACTTGAAAGGGCAAACGGGATTCTGACCAGAATGGGTCATCCTCTCCTCGATAGCCTCCCTCCGAAAACCACAAAAAGCGCAGGGCTTCCTATAAAGTCATTACTGGACGCAGCGTACAAACGCTCGACTATTCAGTTGTGGATTTCTTTATTTCTGGCCTTTGCTACCTTGTATTTTTTAACAAGCTGGATTCCGAAACTGGCAACCAACGCCGGATTATCCATAGAACTGGCTATTTATGCCGGCACCGTCTTTAATGTCGGAGCCTTTTTCGGGATTACGACGCAAGGGTATTTCTCCAGTCTGTTTGGCCTTAAAAAGACGATCGGCGTCTTCCTGATCTTAACGGGCGTGCTAATGGCGGCTTTTAAACTCTTCATTGGCTCGTCGGTGATCTTAGTCGTTTTTGCCTTACTTGGCTTCGGTATTCAGGGGGGATTTGTGGGGTTGTATGCTGTGGCTGCCCGCCTGTACCCAACCGAGTTCAGAACGACGGGGGTTGGGTGGTCAATCGGGATTGGTCGACTGGGTGGCATCATAGGACCCGCCGTTGGGGGAGTGCTTATTGGGATGGGCCTGTCGATGGTCACGAATTTCCTCATTTATGCCATTCCAACGATCTTTGCAGGTATCATGACCATGTACATTTCTTCGAAAAAAGTGAGTTGATGTGCTGCTGATATAGTGGGGAAGTTTACCAAGCTATTGATCAACCTGGCTGATGTGAAAGTTGTCAAGAAGTTGCAAGCTAAGATCCCGTTAAACCAATCTGTTGTTCATGGTGAATGCGTCGTGAACAGAGTAGATGGATTAAAAAGAAAAAACGCCCTCAATCTCGCAGGAGAGGGCGTTTTTTGCTGTATTTTGAATACAACCTGAATTGAAAAAAGCAATTTCTGCGCCACCGAGGCAGCTAGTGAAACAAAATTGGTAAATTAAAAGAATAAATACAACTATTCTGATAAAATTATAATTGACTTTACTCAAAGTAAGGGTTGATCCTACTCATAGGAAACGGTAGGCTGTCTTGTCTATTACCCATTAACTTATTAATTAACAACCTGGTACAAAAGAGTTGGTCAACGCCTTTCAGGTTGTTGTTGTTGGCGTAATCAGGGGCACAAAGTGCTTCTGGTTGAGGGGTAGGTTATCCGCGGTCCAGTCCACATCGTTAATGAATGCAAACGCCCGAACCGGGCAGTTGGCAACACGGCAGTAATGGCAGCACTCGTTCATGCAGGGATCGGTATGAACAAAAATTTCGACTTCGCCCCGGAAGCCGTCTTTAAGCGTATCCTCAAAGCGGTGAACCTCTTCGTGAACCTGGGTAAGTTTC
>CAXTJJ010000233.1:0-9214 GCA_964244155.1 uncultured Spirosoma sp. | reverse complement strand
CTGTGATGCCGCCGTAATCACCAAAATCCACTTTCTGGTTCACCAGATAGCCATAGGTGATGAAAGGGGTCACAATGTCATTGGCAACTGCCTGCGACGAGGTGGCCGCAATATTATAAGGTGGAGCCGTACTTAAGCCTACGCCATAAGTGTCATACTCCGTTGACCTGTTTTTACGGTAATCGAATGATATTTGAGTACTGGTCTGAATCGGTAGTTTGATGTTGAAATCATCCTGAAAATCGGTCCGGATAAAGGCCGTACCCAGGAAGTTCTGGAACGTGTTGTTGTACTGGAAGTTATCGATTTCGCCCTTGTTGTCCGGCGCATAGTTGCTGGTCCAGGATTGATAGTATTCCGAACTTATGTTCTGCGACTGGTTGAAATACGTCCAGCGGGCGGTTTCGTTCCGGTAGTTGATGCCGTATTTGGCGTCCAGTTCCAGGAATTTGTTGATTTTATAGTTGGCGTTAAAATTCTGGACAATGTCAATTTTGTTGTTGATCGCATTGGTGTACTCAGCCTGATAGTAGGGGTTACCGGCGTTAACGCTCAAAAAGTCAGCCGTTGGGTACACTGGGTAGGTACCATCGGCCAGTTTGCGGGTCAGATCAAAGAAGGGCGAGGTGTTCAAAAAGCCATAAACCGACCCCACGTTTCCATTACCTCCATTGAACGGTCCATAACTGGCCCCCAAACCAGGCTTCATCGTATTTTTGGTATATACCAACTGGGTCGTTGAGCGAAGGGTAAACCCTTTAAAAAGTTCGGTGCCCACGTTGGCCGACAAGTTACTACGGTCAACATAGCCGTTCTTGAGGATAGGCGTAACCGTGTGGTTGTTGGCCGCAGCGATGTTAAAGTCGCTTTTTTCGGATGCCCCCGAGATGTTGATGTTATTATTGGTCGTACTACCGGTTTGAAATACCTGTTTGAAGTGATCGTAGTATTTCAGGTTACCGTTATAAGGCGTATTGGCATCATTGCGGATATCCTGAATGGCGTAACGTGTGGCGCCACCATATTTATACGAAATACCTTCTATGGCTCCATACTGTGTGTAATCGAGGATTTTTCCCTGTGTATCAACGATGTTGCCACTGGCATCGGTCAAGTACGGATGCAGCTCAGCCTTATGAACGTTACCTGTATTAAGGAATTCATTCGATGAGTAGCTGGTCGAGAAATTGATCGCCGTCCGGCCTTTCTTTCCTTTTTTGGTAAACACCTGAATTACGCCATTGGCACCCTGCGCCCCATAAATAGAGGCCGAAGCCGCACCCTGTACAACCTCCACCCGGTCTACGTTGCTCAAGTCGAGCGAGTTAATATCAGTCGAAGCGACCTGCACGCCATCCACCATAATCAGGGGTTTTGTGCCGCCCTGTACGCTGTTGATCCCGCGAAGCAGGATGTTGACGGGATCGCCGGGGTTGCCGCTGGTAGAGGAAATCTGGGCACCCGGAATCTTACCAATTAAGGCCTGGTCAATTGACGCTGTTGGCGTTTGTGGCAGATCTTTCGCCGACACGCTTTCGACGGCAATACCCAGCTTGGCTTTACTGGTAGCGACCCCGCTACCGGTTACGACGACTTCGGTGAGTAACCGCGAGTCAGAAGCCAGGCTCACATTCACTTCCGACTGATTGCCAATAACAACCTCCTGCGTTGTGACCCCCACAAAACTGAACACCAGGGTAGTCCCTTTCGTAGATGGAATCGAGATGTCAAAAATACCGCCAGCATCGGTCGATGTCCCTTTTGTTGTCCCCTTTAAAACAACCGAAACCCCTGGCAGGGGAGACCCATCTTCGGCTGAGGTTACTTTACCTATAATTCGTCGATCCTGCGCCCACGCAGTAATGCTGAGTGCACATAGCATGAGCATGCTCAAGCATATAAATTTTCTCATAAGTTGTTTGTGTTAGGTTAAGAAAACTCGTTTCTTTCTATAAAACTACAAAGAGAAAAAATCATAAAAAATTATTTGGAACTACCTGATATGTCAAGTACTTATTCTGTACTTATTGCTAATCGCGAAATAATATTTTGAAACGGAAAATTTATATTTTTTTAACGTCCGCCAATTAATTTAGTTTTAATGCCGTTCAATAAAACAATTTACAGGAGAGTAATTATTACAGTATTTACTTAAAGTATTGAGTAATTATTATTAAGTATTTATTGTTAAGTAATTAAACTATTGACCCAATAATTAATTTAATGTATAGTTAAGGGGACCGTTAGCTAATTATTTTACTATTACCATATTCTGCCAAAGAACATAAAGGCTTTTTTTAAAAAAAGAGAATACACTATACAATTGGAAAGATTGGCGATAAGTATGCATTTTGGGCGTTTATGAATGATTAAGCGCTGTTTTGATGACCGTTTATAGTACATTTATAGGTATATAAGCTCTGCCAGGGCACTATATAGTTCATTTAGTTTTATGTGAATAATGTCTGGCTTTCTTTTGATGTTTTTTTGAAATAAAAAGAACTAGTTCATAAATAGAGGCAATTGGCAAGCAGAAAGTAAAAAGACTAGCTTATCACAACAATAGCCACATACGATGATTTTATAAGTACATCGCTGCATCTGGCTGACAGGAATACTTTTTATGAGCACTATAATTTGAGCACGCCAGTAACCGTATGGAGTTTTGATTATTTGTCCTGACGAAAAGAGAATATACTAGGTAATGAAGCGAAACTATTGATGCTATTAGTACTGGAAAGATTAATAAGTAAGACTTGGAAATAGTCAATTAAAAAGGTTGTATACCCTAAAGTAATTAAATTGGATAAATCGTAGATAGAATGGCGCACTCTGAGCTGTAAAAGAATCGGGTTTTTCATAACTGCTCCCTAAAATTAGAGCACAAAGACCTGGCGAAGCGGATTACTTCGACCAATTCTCTGTGCTACACAAAATGGGGCCTCACCTGGTCAGGCGTTCGCCGGTTCAGGTCGTTTGGTCATCCACTATCGCATCTGGAGCGTTGTTTTTGACGGAGGCAATGCCGTTGTCTCTCGACGCTTCGCTCTCGTACATTTCGCTTGAGCCAATAATCTGGCCATTACCGGCTTTCAAACTGAAATAAGGTTGTCCGTTCGATGACGTTTTGCGGTCAAATTTTGAGTCGTCCTGCGAATTGATTTTTACCGAATCAATTCCGTTCTGGCAACTTGACTTAGAGGAATAGCCTTCGCCACTCAGAATGGTTTGTCCATTGCCCGCTTTCAGGTTAAAGTGAAATTCTCCATTTGTCCGTGTAGTAATGACGAATTTTCCCATTGATGGTGGTTATTTAAGTTACGAAAAATTGAATTTTTGAAAAGTAATAAATTTTGATTTAAGTCACAGTATATACTTTTTTATATAATAAGGCCATAGGTCATTACGCCAGGGGGCAGATGGCTCGACGTAAAGGCCGGGCTGTAGCCGACTTCAGATTTTTATAAAGAAGCCCTGCCATTCGAAATGAGTAATGGACACAACCTTCCTACTTTAGTGGGTATGACAACAATTATCCGATCTCTACTTTTCCTGTTAATCGTTGGTTTGCTCGCCATGAGCGCAGCTAAACCTACCCGTGTCGTTTTCTTCGGCGACTCCATCACCCAGGCTGGGGTGGGCCCCGGCGGCTATATTGATCGCCTGAAAAAAATGCTTCCTGCCGACCAGTTCGAACTGATCGGGGCGGGCATTGGAGGAAACAAAATCTATGACTTGTTCCTGCGTATGGACGATGACGTGCTGGCCAAACAACCCGACGTGGTCATTGTGTGGGTGGGCGTTAACGATGTATGGCACAAAGCTTCATTTGGTACCGGCACCGATCCCGACAAGTTTGTGAAGTTCTACGAAGCGGTAATTAAGAAGCTCAAAGCGGCCAATGCCCGCGTGATGTTGTGTACACCTGCCGCTATCGGTGAAAAAACGGATTTCAGCAACCAGCAGGACGGCGACCTGAATCAGTATAGCCAACTCATCCGCGACCTCGCCAAACGGCAAAACATCCCGTTAATCGACCTTCGGAAAGCGTTTCTGGAATACAATCTGAAGAATAACCCCGATAACAAAGAGAAGGGTATTCTCACCACCGACCGCGTTCACCTGAACGAAGCAGGCAATCAACTGGTAGCCGAGCAAATGCAGAAGGCGCTGACAAATGCGGTGAAGTAGCAGGCAGCACGGCTGGCAAGCCGTGAAGCCGAAGGCTAATGTGTATTTATATCGTATCTATTCAGACTTCGGTTTCACGGCTTGACAGCCGCGCTACGTGTTCTTCACTATGAAAAAAAGCCTGTTCCTCGTACTGATTTGTGGTGTATTTCTTCTGTCGGCAACGGCCTGGATATCGCTGACCGGAGCTGTTGAGACAAATTTCGGGAAGTCGGCACCCAAAGTTCAACGCTATTTATATGTTGTTACGCCCGGCGTTCGGAATTACCTGGGATATGGCGGGCATGGCATACAGGTGTTTGATATCGACAATAATCATCGGTTTGTTAAATTCATCAAAACCGCTGGCTTTAGCCCGAACGGCAAGCCATCGAACGTGAAAGGTGTTGACGTGAGTCTGACAACCAACTGTTTGTATATCAGTACGCTGGAAGCCCTTCAGTGCATCGATCTCACTACAGAAAAGCTGTTGTGGGAGAAGCAGTACGAGGGAGGTGTGGACCGGATTTCGATCTCACCCGATGGGAAAATCATCTACATGCCGTCGCTGGAAAAGGAGTTCTGGACGGTCGTGGACGCTAAAACGGGTAATGTGATCAAAAAGATCGTTACCAATTCGGGGGCGCACAACACCATTTATGGGCCAGATGGCAACTTCGTTTACCTGGCGGGGTTAAAATCGACCATGCTCAATGTGGCCGATACCAGAACGCACACAGTAACCAAACAGGTTGGGCCGTTTGGGGCCGATATTCGCCCCTTCACGATCAACGGCGAACAGACGCTCGTGTACGTAAATGTCAATGGTTTGCTCGGCTTTGAAGTTGGCGATCTTGTCACCGGAAAATTCCTGCATCGGGTAGTGGTGGAGGGGTTCAACATTGGCGAAGTGAAACGGCACAATTGTCCCAGTCATGGCATTGGACTGACGCCTGATGAAAAAGAATTATGGGTTTGCGATGGGGCCAACAACCGGGTGCATGTGTTCGATAACACCGTAATGCCACCCGTTCAGAAGACGTCGATTTTGCTGAAGGATATGCCGGGTTGGATCACATTCAGCCTTGACGGTAAATACGCCTACCCATCAACCGGTGATGTCATTGACGTGAAAACCCGGAAGATCATTGCTTCGCTCGAAGACCAGAATTATAACGATGTACAAAGCGAGAAAATGGTCGAAATCCATTTTGGCGGGGGCAAGGCCGTAGCCGCCGGTGATCAGTTTGGGCTGGGCCAGGTCAGGAAGGCTGGCCGTAATTAAGTCCAGATTTATCGGGCAGACAACGCCATCACGATAATCGAAGCGTATGTTGAAAAGGCGTAAAGCCGGTCAGGTAAACGGTGGGGGCATCCATTGCCGGTAACGCCCCTCTTAACTGAACCCCTTTGTGCAGGCTTTTACCTGGCCCAAACGTAATTGTATCGCCTTTGATTGTATACGTACCTGAATCCGACAGGAGGTAGGCATTGGTTCGTGTCGGGTGCTTTGTGACGCCTGTAAACGTTCCGCCCGGACGGAAAATAAGCTCCATAGCGACAGGAACGCCCGCCGTGCCGGTCATCTGTATCTGTGCTTCCATGCCTGTGGACGTTTCGCGAAGGGTAATACGGGTTTGCAGATGTTGCACTTCACTCTGTTTCCGATTGGCCCTGGGCATTTTTTCCCAGTCACCATCGGCAGGTATGGCATTGGCCGGGTAAGGCTGGTAATAAGGCCCGTCCAGCGATTGTGTCAGCACCCAGCTATTCCCTTCCTGCACAATGGATTCTGTCTGGAACTGCCCCTTTCCGAAGAAAGATGCGGCTATTCGAAGCCCCTGCAACACCGCTTCGCCTTTGTGAAAGGTGAGCCAGACCGGGTTGGCCGACAAAATAGTACTGTCCCAGTTGTTGCGCCGAATGCGCACCAGGCCCGAATTTGTAAAGGTCTTCAGGTAACTGGTCGGTACGGGTTTACTATCCGGAAGCTCACGCCAAAGGGAGGGGTCGTCCAGGAAATAATCGAGATAGTAGACGGCTTTTGTCAGGGCAGTCTTCTCAATGAACCGGCTCATTTCGGCCATCTCACCATTTTTATCCAGTAGCGCCATGTAGCGGTAGGCATACCAATAGCCTTCCATAGTGCCGGTCAGGGCCTTGTCCTGCCGTCCCGAAGCTTCTGAAACTACTTCGCCGTTTGGGTGAATGTAGTAGAGTGTCATGGTTAAATTTCGGCGGACATAATCGAATAGGTATGGCTTATTCAGCCCCCGCGCTATGGTGATCAGCAACCGATTGGTGAGGGGCGAATAGATGAGCGTACTGCGTTCATTATATTGCCCGTCTTTGTCCATGTCAATGTGTTCGGCGAGCCATTGCTCAACGCGGGCTACATAACGCGCATTGGGCCAAAGTGCATTTAGCCTGACCAAAGCTGCCGATACGACCCAGCGATGATTCGGCGTGTGAATACCCCCCGCGGTCAAGGCCTCGCCCGCACGAAGCAGGAACGTTTTGTAGGCAGGAAGAACCTGTTCCAGGCCCGGCATCCTGGAGTCGGCGAGCAGCGAATAGGCTGGGGCCAGCCGTTTGACAATAAAGCCCGTATCGGGTGTGGAGTGAAAATTTGTTGCCGGTAAGTCGACCGTGCCATCGGTATGCTGGACGGTCAGCAGGTACGCCAAGGCCAAACGCACGTCTTCCAGCAACTCCGGTGAGCGGAAATACTGAGACTCCCGACTAGCCAGCGCACAGGCTGCCCTACGGATAAAGTCGGCGGTCGATTGCGGATTTGGGATGTCGTCCCCGTCTTTCAGCCCACCCAAAGCCACATTGCCGGGTTCACTGATGCGCATCGTTCGAATGCTTGTCAGCTGCTGGTCGTTAAGTTTAATCAGCTCCAGCAGCCAGGTTGGTTTCATAGGCGGAGCAGTATGCCCAGGCAGGGTTAAAGAGGGCAATACACACAAACCGGTCGTGGCTTTCGCAACAAATTCTCTTCTATCCATACTGGGTTTTTAGGGCTGCTTCGCCAGAGCCTATAGGTAACGGGCTGAGAATATTTGAAAAAGAAAATGGCTAATTGACTTTACCTATATAGACGGTACAGGTGGGGTGCCACTGTACCAGACAGCATCCTTTCTGTTCAGGCGCAAGGCTATATAATACAGGCTTATCCTGGCAAAAAGGTCTGGACTGCCGCCCAATCAGTAAGCCAGGCAGCTACACTGATTAACGAGATTTTCTCAGCCGATCCTACTATTTAACGTGAATACTGGTCGCGTAGCGGCTTGATGTTTGTCGCAAACGCATCTCATGCCTACAGTACTTAACTTGCTGATAGTCAAAGAGTAATTTGCGTTATTTACTGAAATCCAGGTCATACTTGACATTCAATCGAAACCCGTTATTGATCTCATAGACCGGTTTACGGGTAGCAGGCTCCAGTTCGGGATGTTGTGAAATCTGGTTGAGGTAGTTCAGCTCAATCTTAAACGAATCCCGAAACTGATAGCCCAGGCCACCAGAGATTCGATTCTGATTGAAAACATTCTGCTCAACGTTGCGGCCAAAACCAATAAACAGTTCATCGAAGAAATTCATGTACCATTCGCCATCCTCGATGGTTGCGCCCTGAAGTGGAACGGTGCCGGAAATCTGATAGCGGGCTCGATTCTGATATTCCCAGCTTTCGATATGGCGTGGGTTGGTGTCCGCGCCGATTCCAAGCCAACGCTGTTCGAGCCGAAAGCGGTGGCTTAGTTTTACGATTCCTGCGGTAGCACTAAGTTGAATATCCTGGTGAGTACGGTTTTCGATGGTCGGAACGCCCGCGTCAGCAACGGGGTAGTCACCGTAGGGAAAGGTCGTGAAAAAGGTGTAAGCACCCCCCAGTTTTACCTGGTCGGTTAGTTTATAGGCTAAACCGAGTCGGGCTAAAGACTGTTGCCAGGCTTGAACCAGTTCTACCCGTCGCCACTGGTATTCTGTGTGCAGCTCCCACCGTTTGCTCAGCTTATGGTCGCCATTATAGGTAAACCAGCCGATAGCATTTCGATCAATGATTCGATTTTGCTGACCAAAGCTTGGTGATGAGAGTAGAAGGAAAAACAGAACGTAGCGGAAAGTCATTAGGCTGAATTGAATAGGTATTCAATCCAATAAGAACTTTGTGGCTATTCGGGTTTTAAATTCATATCCTCTGGTTTCCTGACAGGCAGAATACGCAGCGAAAGGCTTAATACCAAAACGGCTGACACGTTCTTATTCCTCCCCAGTTACGCCGGCTTCAGCCCGCAGGGCGTATTGAACAAACCGGATTTCGCTGAACGAGACGTCACTGCCTAACCCCTGACGCACTTCATTGAGGGTTTCAGACGGGTAATTTTCGATGTAGGACCGGATACTGGCAAGTTTCTTCGCGGGTAGTAGTTTTTCGACGGCCAACTCGCCCGTACCCACGTAGCGGACCAGATGGCTTTCAACGGTCGAAACGGCTAAACTGCGCTCAGCAGCAATTTCAGCAATGGTTTTGCCCGACTGGAAAAAGGCCAGCGTGACTGCGGGCGACGATTCTTTAGGCTCCTTCGGTGGTTTAGGTTCTTTAACGGCTTTCCCTTTCGGTGTTGCCAGACTCGCTGCGCGTCCGGCCGGATTTTCCTGAACAATACGCAGGATTTCCGCGCCAATTTGCCGCACTTTGGTTTTGCCAAAACCTTTCACGGCCAGTAATTCAGCCTCGTTGGTCGGGCGAATGCGTGCCAGCTCGACAATGGTTTTCTGGGGCAACACCATAAAACCGGAGGTGTTGTGCTCACCCGCCATGTCGTTCCGCCACTTCATCAGGGCGCCGTAGAGGCCACCGCGCGCGGAACCCTCAGACGGGGTCGATTCCGCTACCTGCGGTTCGTGTTTTTTGCGTTCTGGCTGGAAATCCAACTCGGCGCGGTTGCGGGCTTGCAGATACCCTAACGCATTGAAGCCGTCCTGGCAACTCTCGAAACTACGCAGCTTACTGAACAGCTCTTTTTCGAGTTCATCA
>CAXTJJ010000232.1:0-9227 GCA_964244155.1 uncultured Spirosoma sp. | reverse complement strand
TGTGTTTCGGGAAACAGCGACCAACCTAACCTACAAACGCGTAAAAACAGCTGACTCTCAGCTTATACAACTGTTGCCTCAAGGAAAGAAACGAAAAATGGAGCTTAATTACGGGAGCGGGTATTTGTCTCAGTCCTCGCGGATTATAGAAAAGAATCGCGACTAAAAAAGAAATGGTACTTTTGACAGCCTTTTCTAGTTAACCTATGCGCTTTCTGTTATTTCTGATTTTCATGGCCCATGCTGCTTTCATTCAATCCGATTCGCCTGCATTCGATTTAGAGGGACACCGTGGCTGTAGGGGATTAATGCCTGAAAATACGGTTCCGGCCTTCCTGAAAGCACTTGACCTTGGCGTCAACACCCTCGAAATGGATGTGGTGATCAGCAAGGATCGGCAGGTAGTCGTTTCGCACGAACCCTACTTCAATGCCGCCTTTAGTGTTGCGCCAAATGGCCTACCGGTTGATAAAAAAGAACAGAAGAATCTGGTCCTTTACCAGATGGATTACGCTGAGATCAAAAGCTATGATGTTGGATCAAACGGTAATGCATCCTACCCCGAACAGCAGAAGCTTAACGTTTATAAACCCCTTCTGAGCGAGGTCATTGAACAGGCAGAAGCCTACCGAAAAGCAAAAAACCTCCCCTTATTTTCGTACAACATCGAAATCAAAAGCGAACCTTCGGAGTATAACAAAAGCCAGCCCGAACCAGCCGAGTTTTGCGAGCTTGTAAACACAATACTAAAAAAACAACTTTTAGCCGAGCGTGTTAATGCAAACCGGCTCGTTATCCAGAGTTTTGATTTTGCTGTATTAAAGCAATGGAAGAAGGGAATGGGAGAAGGTAAATACCTCAACGTACGCTTGTCGGCGCTGGTCGAAAACCTTCGCAGTCCGGAAAAAAATCTTGAAGATCTTGGTTTCAAACCCGATGTATACAGCCCTAATTTTCGATTGCTTGGTCAGGGGAAAATCACAAAACTTCATGAGCAGGGTATCAAAGTTATTCCGTGGACGGTCAACCAGCGTGACGACATGAAACGCCTGAAAGAATGGGGTGTCGATGGCCTGATCACAGATTACCCGGACCGTGCAAACGGATTATAAAACCTACCGATTGAAATTACGTTTTTATCGCTAACCTCCTCTATTTGGTTAGTTTATGTTATTTTAGCCCCATGACTGTTCTAAATACCACGCTCAAATGGCTCCTGCAACGGCGATTGCCGCGCATCGAGGCAATGATGCAGCAGCCCGGGCCGGTGCAGCAGAAAGTCTTTCGGCAACTGATTCGAGCCGGTTGCCGCACAGAATGGGGCAAAAAACACGCGTATAAATCCATTCAAAGCATTCAGGATTTCCAGCAGCAGGTGCCTGTTTCCAGCTACGAAGACCTGTTTCCTTATATCGAACGGGTCATGAAAGGCGAAAGTAAGGTGCTTTGGCCGTCGCCGGTGCGCTGGTTTGCCAAGTCATCGGGCACAACAAACGCCCGCAGTAAGTTTATCCCCGTTACCACTGAATCGCTGGACGAAAGTCATTTCAAAGGCGGTAAAGATATGATGGCCCTGTATATCGCCAACAACCCCGACAGTCGAGCGTTTGAGGGCAAAGGGTTATCCATTGGCGGCAGCCTTCACCCAAATCCATACGGAAACAACAGCGTAGCCGGCGATGTCTCGGCGGTGGTTATGGCCAACCTGCCCAGTTGGGCGCAGTATATTCGTACGCCATCCATTCAGGTCGCCCTGATGGACGAATGGGAGTCCAAGCTGGAGAAAATGGCGGAAATCACGTCGCAGGAGAACGTGACCAGTATGCTGGGTACGCCAACCTGGGGCATGGTGTTGATTGATAAGATTTTGACCCTTACGGGCAAATCGAATATTCTGGAAGTGTGGCCAAATTTCGAGGTCCTGATGCATGGGGCGGTCAACTTTCAACCGTATCGAGAGTTGTTTCAGCATCATGTTTTCCCGTCAAAAGCGGTTCGCTATCAGGAAGTGTATAATGCGTCGGAAGGGTTCTTTGCGATTCAGGACGACATGACCCGGGTCGGCGAAATGCTGCTGATGCTGGACTACGGCATTTTCTACGAGTTCGTGCCGATCCACGAAGCCGATCAGCCGTTTCCAAAAGCATTGACCATTGACGAAGTCGAATTAGATAAAAATTACGCGCTCATCGTTTCGACCAACGGCGGGTTATGGCGTTATAAAGTTGGCGATACCGTTCGGTTCACATCTTTGTACCCACACCGACTAAAAGTGAGTGGCCGCACCAAGCATTTCATCAATGCCTTTGGCGAAGAAGTAATCGTTGAGAATGCCGAAACGGCCATCACGCAAGCCTGCGAAGCAACCGGAGCCGTCATAACCGACTATACCGCCGGACCACATTACATGAGTAACGGAGCCAATGGCTGTCACGAATGGGTCATTGAGTTTGCTCAGGAGCCGGATAACCGACAGCGTTTCAACCAGATTCTGGACGAAACCCTTCGTCAAATCAACTCCGACTACGACGCCAAGCGTTACAACGATCTGGTGTTGAAACGTCCTCGTGTTCATGTTGTACCGCCGGGCACGTTTTATGCCTGGATGAAGCAACGCGGCAAAGTGGGCGGCCAGCACAAAGTACCCCGCCTGGCCAATTCGCGGGAATACCTGGATGATATCCTGGGTAAAGTGCTGGAATTATAACGCTCCCCGCCCGCTAGCGATTTGCCTCAGAGAGCCAATGAAATTGCCGTTCGGTCAGTTGAAAATGCCGTTTTTGCCGCGTTAGTGCTACAACGACAGAGTCATTTCGAACTTTCCCACGCAGTACAATGTGGTTCGTATCCGGTACGGTATAGGCCATCGTAAAGATGGGTATCGTGTCGTTGGCAAACTTTTTGAACGCCATCGTATGGCTCAAAGAATCAAGTGTATAGCTAAAGTAACCCCGCCGGTACCGCTGTCTGAATAAGGTGTCGGCCGTTTGAACACTCCCCGAATTAGTTTCCTCAAAAACAACATCTTTCCAGCGTAAACTGTCAATGGCAGGACCCTGAAAGTTATCGACGGTAAAAAAGCCGGTGGTTAATCTCTTCGGAGCGGATGACGTATTCGCCCCCATTGTATCCTTGAAAAAACCGAATAGCGGTAACGCCAGAAACAAAACTACAAAGGCAACTTTCAAGGCTATCTGCGTCGTTCGCATCCATTTTTTGGGCAGCACCCGGCGCGTGGCTGGCATTGTTGGTTTGTTGAAAACGAAGAACGCAAGCAGACGCTTAACGTCGCCAATCAGCAACAGATTACTGAACAGGAACAGATGAATGGAAAACAGCTTGACGGGTATATCGTAGCATAGGTTCATCATCATCACGTTGAGAAACACGCTTGCGGCTACAAAAGCACCCAATGTACTGGTACGCCGAAACAACAACAGCAAACCCGCCACGACCTCAACGGCTCCTGAAAAAAATTGATAGGGCGTTGAATACCCAATAAAATACCACGAGAAACGCATGGGCAACAAATCACCCAGTGGCGTAGCCAGCGCACTTATTGATGGAAAAATCATCTGCTGCCCGAAGAGCTTGATAATTCCATAGCGAAGCGCCACCATGGCCACATAATATCGGAGTGCCACCAGCAGCCAGTAATAAGCTGTGTCGTAATTTTTACGTTTGTCGAAGATGGACCATAGCAAGGCACCCACACAAGCGGTTAGTAGAAAGAAGCATAACTGCGCATAGCCATAAGACGTGTCGCCACTGCCATTTAAGGGAACGAGGACGTCTTTTACGTGGAACAAAGAGGCATTCGCCTGGGTAACCAGCCAGTTTTCAGCAATACCGTAGTACTCAGCGATCAGATTTAGCAGGGGAAGATCGCCGAGCCATGTCCAGGGCGACATATATAGCAAGAGGTAGATACACCCAAAGCGAAAGAGCAATTTTTGCCAAAAAGGCCAGGGGTTTACTAAAGCAACAGGTACATTCATCATAAAGGGATATGTTGATATGCGGAACGGCAAAACACATTATCCAAATATAACAAAACGCTACTCACCCGCGTATCAGCTTTTTAGCTTTTAAAAATGAATTGGTCAGCACACCCTTATCAGGATTAAGTACAACCTGTTTCAGCACCTCGCAGATGAATAACTCATGATCACCGGCATCCACACTGTGCAATACGCGGCACTGCGCATAGCCAACGGCTTCCGTTAAATACGGACAACTACGCTCATCGAGTGCATAAGGCAGATTTTTAAACTTATCCCTCCCTCGGCCCGACTGCTGACCAAGTTTGCGAATCAACCGCGTTTGATCTATTGCCAGTAGGTTTACGTTTAGAATCCCGCTTTCCAGCACCAGTTCAATTGTAAAATCAACTTTGTACAACGCCACAGCCAGCACTTTACCGCCCATATCCGTTTGGGTGACCCAGGTAACAATGTTGGCGTTCTGTTTGCCGTTGGCAACGGTCGTAACACTATGCACGTCATAGTCTTTGTATTTCAGTAGTCGTTTGGCCATGATGCGTATTGTTGATAAACGAAGGTTTATTAACCACAGAGTCACAAAGTACACAAAGGTTTCTATGCTGACTTTTCTGTGTCATATGTGCCTCTGTGTTTAACAATTTCTCATGTCAGTAGCGAAGCATGGTAATTCGCACTACAGAACATAAATCTCAAGGTTAACTTTGCACCGAACGAAGCGTTTTAGACTTCTGTTCTTTTCATAGGTACAATCATCATTGAGCGCAGCTTTATGCTCAGGCTCTTTCGTCTTTTCCGTCAATGAAATCGTTCGACATTCCCGACTATTATCGAAGTAGCATTATCACCCCATTGAAAGAGTTTCGGCGAAAACGCGATAAATTGAAACGTGATTTCACCCCTACCCTACTCGATTTTGGCCCAATCAGGTTTCTGATTGCCCGGCACTTTGGTTTCTGCTACGGCGTCGAAAATGCGGTTGAAATTGCCTATAAAGCTATTGCCGAAAATCCCGGCAAACGCATTTTCCTGCTTAGCGAAATGATCCATAATCCCGACGTCAACGCTGATTTGCAGGACAGAGGGGTACGTTTCATTATGGATACTAAAGGCAATCAACTTATTCCTTGGTCGGAGTTGACGTCTGAGGACGTTGTGATTATCCCCGCATTTGGCACGACGCTGGAAACCCAAAGTCAGTTGTCGATGCTGGGGCTGGATGTGGAAAAGTACGACACGACCTGTCCATTCGTCGAAAAAGTCTGGAACAAGGCTAGCCAGATCGGTCAGAAAGATTATACGGTTATCGTACACGGCAAACCGAGCCACGAAGAAACACGCGCTACATTTTCGCATAGCAAAGAAGCTGCTCCTACAGTTGTGGTCAAAGACATGGCTCAAACGCAGCGATTGGCAAAATACATTACGGGCGAGCTACCCGCCGAGCAATTCTACACCGAATTTGACGGTCAGTTTTCCATTGGTTTCGACCCAAACCGCGACTTGCAACGCATTGGCGTTGTGAATCAAACGACGATGCTGGCGTCTGATACGCAGAGCATTGCCGATTATCTGAAGCAAGTGATGACGGAAAAATATGCGCTAACGCCCAATACCATTGACGCTCATTTTGCCAATACACGCGATACACTTTGCTACGCCACCAATGATAATCAGGATGCGACATACGCCTTGCTGAATTACCCCGCTGATTTTGCCATTGTAGCCGGTGGTTATAATTCGTCCAATACCTCGCACATCGTTGAACTTTGCGAAGAGAAGCTACCCACGTACTTTATCGAATCAGAACAGAAAATTCTGTCAGACAAACTGATACGACACTTTAATGGTCATACAAAACAGGAAGTTGTAACCGAAAATTTCATTCCCGGAGCTTCCATTCCCGAACTGGAGGCTTCCCGACTGAACAGTTCAACTACTAGCCCGGTTACCGTTTTACTAACCTGTGGAGCTTCGTGTCCCGATGCTGTTGTTGAAGGCATTTTATTAAAGCTTCTCAGCTTTTTCCCGAGTGCCCGCCCATTGGAAGAAGTCACACAGGAATTCTCGCAATAGCCTGCATCTAAGGCATTTTTATAACTGATTCCAGGCTTTCATTCTGTAGCCGGTCAAGGGCCGTTACCACATAAACATACTTCTTTTTAGGATCAGCGGTTCTATCTATAAAGCGTGTAGCCGATTCGCCCATACACTGAGCAAGTATAAAGCGAGGGTCATTGGTTAGTAGGCGGGGACGTCGTCCCTCAAAGCGATAGACAAGGTAAGCATTTGCCCCATCGCCATCCGTTGCATCGGCTGGTTGCTGCCAGAAGAGCTCCACGCCTTCAGATGTTAAGGCCGCTTTTAAGTCACGGGGCGGTAATGGCGGAATACTATCCAACCATTTCATAGTGGGTACGAGTGCGGGATGGCGATAAAAGTTTTTCTGGAGCGAATCCCGAATCGACAGTGGGTTGATTTGTAAATTTTTAGCACTAAAGAAGATGCTACCCTTTACCGCTTGTTGCTGCCGATTATATCGCATTTGATCAGGAAATTCTGTCGGTCGCCACCAGCCTGGATCACGTTCAGAACCGCGCCCCACGCGGTAGGCTCCATGCCCAATGTACAAATGGCAGTTGTCTCCACAATTGCGCGTCCACCATTCTACCAAGGTTTTATAAGGCACTTTATTGAATTCTGAGCTAAAGTAAACCTGCGGCACAATGTAGTCGATCAAGCCCTCTCGTACCCATTTGCGCGTGTCGGCATAAATTTCATAATACGATTGTCCACCGCTTGTAGCCGAGCCTTCAGGATCATTGCTTTTATTTTTCCAGATACCAAACGGACTAATGCCGAACTTAATCCAGGGCTTATTGGCTCGAATGGAATCCCGAAGTTCAGTAACGAGTTTCGTTACATTATCCCGTCGCCAGTCGGCCTTGCTCATACCGTTAAAGTTCGCTTTATATGTGCTATCGTCTCGCAAGACCTGCCCCGGTTCGGCGTAAGGATAAAAATAGTCGTCGAAATGTATGCCATCGACGTCGTATTCACGCACTACATTCGCCACAATCCCTGCTATATAGGAGCGAACGGCGGGGATGCCCAGGTTGAAAAGTTTTTTTCCGCCATAGGCCAGCATCCATTCTGGCTTACGGTTCACGATGTTTGTTGGGGCTATACTCGCTGTCTTGCTAAAGGCGGCACGATCGAGGTTGAACCAGGCATGAAATTCCAGTCCACGCTGGTGTGCCTGCTCGATCATAAACTCCAGCGGATCATAAAACGGCTCAGGGGCCAATCCCTGTTGTCCCGTCAGCCACTCCGACCAGGGCTCCGAACCACGCGCATAAAATGCATCGGCAGCCGACCGAACCTGCACAACAACGGCGTTAAGTCCCATTTGCTGGTGTTGATCGAACATAGTCACAATTTCGCGCTGCTGATCGGCAACGGGCAGGCCTTTTTTACTCGGCCAGTCAATATTCGTTACCGTAGCGATCCACACCGCCCGAAATTCGCGTTTGGGCGGAGCGGGCGTAAGGTCAGTTATTTCGTCATAGGGAATGGTATCAGGCGGAACTGGTGCCACTACGACCTTTGGCGTAAGCGGTCTTGGCGTAGCGGGCCTAACAACGACCGGCTTGGGTTTCGGCGGAACAGCAGTAAGAGGTCGGTTTGGTTTGGCAGCAGGCTTTTGTGTAGCAACAGGTTTAGCCTGCCGACAGCTATCGCTGAGTAAAATAATGAGGATCAGGCAACAGTAGGCAATCAGACGCATTTGACACAACGGGTTAACTGCCAAAATTAACGATAGTAGACCATACCTTAGCCGAACTTGTTATCAATTCTGTTTTTTGGTCATGGCCCTGCAAGCGTCACTACAATAGATAACCGTTTCCCAGTTGCGCTCCCATTTTTTACGCCAGCTAAAAGGCCGATTACAAACGGGACATATTTTCGTCGGCAAATCTGACTTTTTGCGCATTTTCATAAATGAATAACGCATAGCTTTCTAAACAAGTTTTTAAAATGCTCTGTCGAGCGATTAAATATAGTGTCGCTTTTATTGGTCGATTTATGATCATTTGAAAACAGTTGCCAGGACTGAAAATCAATTAGTTCATCAAGTATTTCTACCGAATCCCACCAACTGTTTATCTGTTTTTGTGGTTCTAGTAACATGAAACCATCCATAACAAAAGTAACCCTGACCTCTATTGATATTGACCGCGTTATAGAGATGGCCTGGGAAGATCGGACTCCGTTCGAGGCTATCGAAGCTCAATTTGGCTTATCGGAGCAGGAGGTTATTGCGCTCATGCGCCGGGAGTTGAAACAGGCCTCCTGGCGACGGTGGCGAGCGCGTGTGCAGGGGCGTTCGACTAAACATGCGGCCCTGTCAGAAGTAGATGATGCCCGGTTTAAATCGAACCAGCAACGAGCAATCACCATGAATAGACTTACCAAACGCTAAATTTGTGATTTGGCAACCTATAGAATAAACTTAATTTTGTGCCGTTTTAAAAGAGGATTAGCACTATTTGTTCTGTAATTTGCAAAAATCCAATAAGTTTTAAGAATTTTCTATTTTAAAAGATGGTAGCTTTGCACCATCGTGTAACACAGTATTAACAGACTGCATCATTTATGTCGAGCCAGAAATTAGATCAAATAGATCGAAACGTATTAGAAATTCTCCAGGCAAACGCTAAAATCACCAACGCTCAGCTTTCTAAAGAAATAGGCCTCTCGCCCGCTCCAACGCTCGAACGCGTAAAGAAACTTGAAACTTCGGGCATTATTCAGAGCTACCATGCTCAGTTGAACCGCGAAAAAATTGGCCTTGGTGTGACAACTTTCGTAATGGTTACGCTGGTAGGCCATAAGAAAGAAACGACCATGTCGTTCGTGGAGAAAGTCAACGAAATTCCCGAAATTATCGAATGCCACCACATTACTGGTTCGGGCGATTTTTTACTTAAAGTTATCGCTAAAGACATTTCGTCCTACCAGGGGCTAATGCTCGATGTTATCAATGAAATTGATGAGGTCGCCAGCACCCAAACGATGGTGATCATGTCTACGTTTAAAGAAAGCAAGGTGCTTCCAATTCCTTGACAATTTTATGTATGATGTATGATATAGGATGTACATAAGAAGAAATACATCATACATCATACATCATACATCATACATCATACATCATACATCATACAT
>CAXTJJ010000231.1:0-9251 GCA_964244155.1 uncultured Spirosoma sp. | reverse complement strand
ACCCCACCAGCAATTCAGGTTCTTTGTCGTGGTTCGTCTCCAGCCACATCCGAAAGTCGGCCTGGCTGGCGAAAAAAGTTGGCGTCATTGCACAGTCAGTTTATTGAAATCAGCCCAGCGTTTTATACGCAGGTTAATGAACCGCTTCAGGTAAAGTTCATTCAGAAACGTATTCGACCAATCGTCGAAGCGCTGCGTCTGAACGCCCAGATAAAAGAAATATACGCTTAGCCCCAGCATGGGCAATAGCCTTTTCTCTTCGTTGCTAATTTGACTAATTGACTCATAACCAGCCAAAAAACTTTCTTTTTTCTGACTGAATACAGTCTCGTCGGTTTCGGTACTGTGAACCTGTAAAATATAATACGCTATGTCCAGACACTGCATACCATTCCCGCAGAAATCAAAGTCGAACAGGGTTATCTGGCCGTTCTGATTAATATTCAGGTTATCGAACCAGATATCCAGGTGAACAACTCCCTGCCGCGTTTGAGTCGTATCAATGGTATCAAATTGATGAAGCATGTACCGTTGTGCATCTTGAATAAACTGCATTTCGGGCGTATCGCCGGGGAGAAAGTCGCCTAGTTTCATGAGCGAATCCACCAGCATACGGTGGGGCGTGTAGGTTACCCGCGCCAAGGTCTGATTGTGCGTAAGCAGATGAAACCGGGCCATAATCTGCCCAAGTTTATAATGCAATTGCGTCGAGAAGGTAAGCAGTTTTTCACCGTCGGCAAAGGAGAACAGAACGCCAAAGCGCTTGCCTTCTGGCGCATCTAGTTCCTGAATATACCCTCCCGATGCGTCGGCCAACGGATACGATACAGGCAGGCCGTTTTGTTGTAAAAGCGTTAGTAGCCTAAGTTCTTCGCCAATTTCAGTTTCTGTTCGCCAGTTCAGGCTATACACCCGAAAGATCGCTTTCGTCAGCCCGTCAGTAACCAGATACGAATGATTTACACCCGCTTTTAACAACTGACACGACGCCATTGGTGATAAACTATAGGTTATCCGTAAAAACTGAGCGAGATGTGTTTTCGATAAAATGGATGAGGTTACTGAAAAGTGGGGCATGAGTGGAGGGTAAAAATTTCACAAGCGTCTTACGTTAGCCATGTTTACCGGAAATGGCTACGTCACATTCGGACAAAAAATGGCCTCTGTGTTTCCAGCTACCGAATCGCTGCTCAGTTAGCCGGATTATACCGGGCGGCATCTATAATGGACCATAAGTGAATGACCCATCCCATCAGGAAAAACCAAAGGGCACCAGCCAGAATAAATTGCAGGATAGCCATCAGCAAGCGGCCTTGCAATAGCTGTCCTAAACCCGGAATGAAGAAGCTACAAAGGGCAGCGAGAACGTTGCCACCCGAACCTTGACCAGCCATAATGTTGTGTGTTTTTAGGGTAAATATAGTCAGTACGTAAACAAAAAAAGTGTCGGATCTGAGAAGGAACAGGCACCACAAGAGTTTATATATCAGTTATATGTATATCCTGATTTATGCTTGTATTCCTCATTAGTCGGCTAAAGTTACTTTAAAGGTGATATCAGCTTTCAATGCTTTGAATACCTTCAGCACTGTTTCAATGGTTACATTGTTGGCACTCCGCTCTAATTTTGAAATCTGGGCTTTTTGAACGCCAATCAAAGCACCTAATTGTTCCTGCGTGAGATTGCGCCCCTGTCGAGCGGTTTTTATCATTTCTCCAAGAAGATCAAGCTTAAGTTCAAATTCGTAGTTGTCTCGTATTGGTGTACCCACCTTACCAACCATTTCATCCTTTATCTGATCGAAAGAATAGACATCTGATTTCTTCATATTATAGGTCAAAGGTCAAAATAGGATTGTCTTAAATTCTCGGCTCTTGCCAAATCATTTCCAGGTAATTTGTCCGTCTTTTTCACAAAACCATGCTTCGAAATAACCAGCGTTTCATTAGCACCTCTTTTATCCCAAAAAGCTAACAGTCGATACTGAATCCCATTATATTTTGTGCGAAACTCCCAGGTGGTATCAGTTAATTTCTTAAATAATTTGGGATCATTCAGAATCCTCGCTTTGTCAATGTTATACAGAATCGTTATTCGTGCTTTTTTATCAATACTACTAAGAAACAATCGGGCATCGTTAAGAAATAATACATTGAACCTTACATCCATTGCGTGAATAGTAACTCGGTGAACATACTATAAGTTTCCTTATATAGAAACATAAGACAGCAAAAGAGGCCGGAAGTAACACTCCCGACCTCTAGCTAAAGATAATGATTCAGACTACTACTTACAGCCCCAACACCTTCTTGTTGAAAGCATCATCGGCACCGGTTCCGGCGAAGTCATCGAAGGCACGTTCGGTCACGCGAATGATGTGATCCGCAATGAACGGTGCGCCTTCCGCAGCACCTTGCTCAGGATGCTTGATGGCGCACTCCCATTCGAGAACGGCCCACCGGTCGTAGTCATATTGTGCCAGTTTGGAGAAAATACCGGCAAAGTCAACCTGGCCATCGCCCAGCGAACGGAACCGTCCGGCCCGTTCTACCCAGCCCTGATACCCGCCATAGACACCCTGCTTACCCGTTGGGTTGAACTCGGCATCCTTTACGTGGTAAGCATAGATACGGTCGTGATAGAAGTCAATGAACTGCAGGTAGTCAAGCTGTTGCAGTACAAAGTGGCTTGGGTCATAGTTGATACCGGCGCGGGGATGGTTGCCCACTTTCTCCAGGAACATCTCGAAGGTGATTCCGTCGTGCAGATCTTCACCGGGGTGAAGCTCATAAGCCACGTCGACACCGGCTTCGTCATAAGCATTCAGAATAGGCAACCATCGGTCGGCAAGTTCTTTGAAACCCGTTTCGACCAGACCCGCCGGACGTTGCGGCCAGGGATACACAAACGGCCACAGCAACGCGCCCGAAAAGGTAGGACTGGCACTTAGCCCCAGGTTCTTGCTGGCTTTCGCCGTCATGAGTAACTGATCGACAGCCCAGGCTTGCTGTTCCTTTGGTTTACCTGCCAGTTCGGCCGGACCGAAGCCATCGAACATGGGGCCATAAGCCGGGTGTACGGCTACCAGTTGCCCCTGTAGGTGGGTGGCGAGTTCTGTGATTTCAACGCCAATATCCTTCAGCTTACCTTTCAACTCGTCGCAATATGTCAGACTTTCCGAAGCCTGCTTGAGGTCGATCAGACGTGAGTCCCAGGTTGGAATCTGGATACCTTTGTAGCCCAGATCGGCCATGTATTTGGCAATTGCCTCTAAACTATTGAAGGGTTCTGCGTCCCCTAAAAACTGGGCTAAAAATATGCCCGGACCTTTCATTGTTTTCATTCTTCTGTGATTTGGTTATCAAGGGCTGAATGAGGATAAACCATTAGGCATCCCTTTCTTTCATTAGCAATAAACGCGGCAAACTGCTCAGAATGATCTTTAAATAGAGCTATAATCGACTGGTTACTCAAATTCCCAGTTCGCAACCAGATAATTTTAGGTGGAAACCCTTTTACAGAACCTATATCAGGAATATCCTTGTCAAACGAAACAACAGTATAGTCGTTTTGGCGGGCATACTCTCATATCTGGTAATCATCGGCATTAAGAAGGCCGCATTCCCGTATGCCTATCACTTTCGGGAATGTGGCCTTCAATTGCTTTACAATTCAAAAGGAACTATTTTGATCAAACAATAAGCGCATCAGGCAGCCATCAATAGTGTGCCATTATCGCGGTCGGCAGCAAAAAGTAAAGTCGCCTGGATGTCTTCGCGGGTTAACTCCGGGAAATCATCAATGATTTCCTTAATGCTTGTTCCCGCACCCAGCCAGCCTAAGATACAACCTACCGTGATACGCATTCCCCGAATACAAGGCTTACCACCCCGCTTTCGGGGTTCTATAGTGATAATGTTACTGTATTTATTCTGGTACTGCATAGCCTTACTGTTCATGTTTGCCTCACTAAGTTACTCATTCAAACTTAAATCTCCACCCACGCCTGTTTGCGGTTAGATTCCAGAATTTTTTCGCAGATGAGCAGTTCGCGGTAGCCATCGGCGAAAGTTGGGTACGTTGGATTTTCGGGTTGTTTTCCGGCGGCAATGGCGTCGTACACTTCTTTAAACAACTGCTTCGATGTATCGGGGAAACCTTCATTGTGACCACCAGGGAAACTGATTACCGATCGTGCATCGGGGTGGGCCAGCGACGGGTCACGCATGAACGATTCGTTGGCACCGTCGCGGTTACCGATCCACATTTCGTTAGGAGCTTCGGAATTCCAGGCAAACGTTTTCTTCGAACCGGCAATTTCCAGCTTCATCTGGTTTTTACGCCCGGCCGATACCTGCGACACAGTAATAACGCCCCGATTGCCGTTGTCAAACCGCAGTAACACGTTGGCGTGATCTTCAGTATTGATAGGAACATCGGCATAATCTTCAGGTTGCAGCATCTTACCCGAATAGGTTTCAACGGGTTTGAGTGGCTTCTTCCGCAATTTGTGCACCGTGTTAAAATCGGCCATAACGGCAACCGTTTTCAGACCCGTAATGTATTCGAGGCTATCCATCAAGTGCGAGCCAATATCAGCGATCGCCCGCGAGTCGCCCGATTTATCGGGTTCGAGCCGCCAGTTGTAATCCGTATCGTAAAAAAGCCAGTCCTGCAAATACGAACCAATTACGGAATACACATCGCCCAAAGCGTCCTGTTCGCGCATGACCTTCATCTGGCGAACCAGCGGGTAGTAGCGCAGGTTAAAGTGCACAGCGTTGACCAACCCCGTTTGTGCGGCCAGTTCAACCAGTTCTTTGGCTTCGTGCAAATCTTTAGCTAAAGGCTTTTCGCATACAACGTGTTTGCCCGCCAGCAAAGCCGCCTTCGACTGCGAGAAGTGGAGGAAGTTAGGCGTACAGATATGGACAACTTTGATGTCTTCCATAGCCAGCAATTCGTCGAACGTACAGGACCGCTCGATACCAAGTTGGTCGGCTTTTTGACGGGCCAGTTCGGGTGTTACTTCGCAGAGGGCGAGAACATTTGTGTTAGGAAGGCGACGCAGGGCTTCGATGTGCGCAGGTCCGATAAATCCAGTGCCAACGACACCGATGTTGATTTTTTGCATTGGTTTGGGTTTTGTAATGTAATTTTTAACCGCAAGGGTCGCAAAGGTAAACGCAGAGAGCGCAAAGGTGAAAGCAAAGGTTCTTTGCGTTTATCCTTGCGCTCTTTGCGGTTAAAACTTATTGCACAAACTTAGTCCACTTTGTCGAATCGTCCTGGCTCGATGCAATGACGGTGTCGATGAAAGCCAGTCCGCGAACGCCATCGGCGGCTTTAGGAAAGTCATAAATAGGATCAGGATCGCGGCCTTCCATGTGGGCTTTTACAGCATAAGCGAAGTTGCGATATAGATTAGCGAATGCTTCAAAGAACCCTTCGGGGTGACCAGCCGGCAACCGCCAGTGCGCCGATGCCGATGCCGATAGCATACCCACGTTTGGCCGAATAATCCGCTGTCCTTCCTGGGTTTTGTATTTCAGTGTATTGGGTTCCATCTGATGCCACTCCAGACCACCCAGTTCTCCCCAGACATAAATCTTCAGGGAGTTTTCTTCGCCATTGGCCACCTGGCTGGCATGCAGAACACCCTTAGCTCCGTTGTCGAAACGCAACAGCACATTACCGTCATCATCGAGTTGCCGACCCGGCACAAATGCTGTTAAGTCGGCGCAGAGTTCGTCAATTTTCAGACCCGTAACATACTCGGCCAGGTTTTCGGCGTGGGTACCAATGTCGCCCATACAGCCAGCCGCGCCCGATCTGGCCGGGTCGGTACGCCAGATAGCTTGTTTGTAGTCGTTATGTTCTTCATCCTTTGAGAGCCATCCCTGCGGGTATTCAACGACGACTTTACGGATTTTACCGAGTTTGCCATTCCGAACCATATCGCGGGCTTCTTTCACCATCGGGTAGCCCGTGTAGTTGTGCGTGAGGCCAAACACCAATCCCGACTTTTCAACGATTTCAGCCAGTTCTTTTGCTTCGGCCAGGTTTAGGGTCATGGGCTTGTCGCACATCACATGAAACCCATTTTCAAGCGCCATCTTGGCGGGTGGGAAGTGCATATGATTCGGCGTTACGATCGTCAAAAAGTCCATCCGTTCGCCTTCAGGCAATGCTTTTTCCCGCTCAATCATCTCCTGAAACGAAGAGTAAACTCTATCTTCGGGTAAATACAGGGCGTGGCCAGTTGCTTTCGACTTATCGGGCGATGAACTGAAGCAGCCACAGACCAATTCGATTTCCCCATCGAAACTAGCGGCTCGGCGGTGAACAGCACCAATGAAAGCATCGAGGCCTCCACCAACCATACCCATTCGCAATTTTCTATGCATTGGTATTTGAGTTGAGAGTAAACAGGTTAGAAAAAGGGCATTATGGGGTTTGGTTTACTGTATATGGTTTACGGTCAGCTCTTTTTTGCACCAGCTTACTAAAAACCGAATACAGTAACCTGTAAACCTTTCCCTTTACGACCGAAAATTAGCTGTTTTCTCTTATTTTTCGGAAAATTTGAATAAAACCATCACAAAGTGGGGAGTTTATTCTGTTTATTGTCTTTTAATTTTTTAACCAAGCCTGTAACTAAACCACTAAAACCCCTCACGCAGAAAATGAACCAAACTGTTAATCCTTCGCGGCTATTTATTGCCAGCTGCCTTGCTATTATTACCACGGCCTTTTCCTTCAGTATCCGGGCCGGTATTCTCCCTCAGCTGGGCACTGAGTTTGGCCTGACTGCCGAGCAGCTAGGCTTTATCAATTCCATGTTCTTTTTTGGTTTCCCCATTTCGATGGTCATCGGTGGCATCGTGTATCACTCGGTAGGACCCAAATTGGTCATGCAGGTCGCCGTTTTTGCGCACACATTGGGAATTTTAATGACTATTTACGCAGGTGGCTACACAGGCCTGTTATTCTCGACATTCTTCATTGGCTTTGGTAATGGGTGTACCGAGGCTGCCTGTAATCCAATGATTGCCGACATGTATCCAAGCAACAAGCTGAACAAAATGTTCGGCCGGTTTCACATGTGGTTTCCCGGAGGCATTGTTATTGGTAGCTTAATTTCTAAGTTCATGACCGAAGCAGGTTTCTCCTGGCAGGCTCAGATTTGGGTTCTTATGCTCCCGACAGTGGTCTATGCATTCCTGTTTTTCGGACAGGCATTCCCAAAACCAAAAGTGGAAGGTGTTACGTCGTTAGCGAAAAACTTTCAGGCTATGCTGACCCCTTTGTACATCGTTCTGTTCTGCTGCATGGCACTCACAGCCATTACCGAATTTGGACCTAACCAGTGGGTTGCCGTTGTTCTGAGTAGCAGCGGTGCCGATGCCATGTTGGTTTTAGCACTGACATTCGGCGTCATGACGATTGGCAGGCTTTTCAACGGCCCGGTTGTGTCGGCATTGGGTCAGACCGGAGTTTTGCTGGGTGGTGCCATTTTAGCTACCATCGGAATTTATATGTTCAGTACCGTTACGGGTCCTATAGCCTATCTGGCTGCGGTTATCTTCGGCCTTGGGGTTTGTTTTAACTGGCCTACCATGATTGGCTTTGTAGCCCAGCGGGTTCCATTAAGCGGAGCGCTGGGTATGTCTATTGTGGGTGGTGTGGGCATGCTTTCCACTTCTATCTTCCAGCCTATCATTGGGCGCTGGATTGATGGAAACCACGCAGAAAAAGCAGCGTCAGGCCTTACCGGACCTGCCCTGGAATTGGCAACCGGACAAGCGACACTGGCTACGATGATGACATTCCCGATTATTCTAATCGTCGCTTTCACAGCGCTGTATTTCTGGATGCGCAATAGCAAAGCCGGTACCGTAGATGAAACCGTTGTGCTGGAACAGCCACAACTGTAAGCACCTGAAAAAGTGGATATTAACAGAAAAGCCTGAAGCTACACGTTTCAGGCTTTTCTGTTGTTAGGTTTCTCCTGGCACAATAAACGGGTTATGCACTATCCTGCTCGAAGATTACTTTACCACTCGGAACTACAGGCACAAAGTATAGCCGACGGTTTATTATTTTTTCAACTTTTTGAAATCATCCAGCGTCCCGCTGATAGTCGTGATTAACTTGCTGTCGGCAAATGATGAGTTGCCTTTTTTATCAATGAGCTTACACCGAAACTTGACCGTGTAAGGTGTATCTTTCTTGTCGAACAGCATTTTGGGTAATACACTCAGTGTTTTACCAGGCCGGGCCGTTACCGGAAAAACGACGGGTGTGGTAGCTTGCGCTTTTATCAGAATCGGCTCGTTCTGCTGTCCATCGGCAATTTCTTTTCCATCAATCACAACCGTGTAATGAGCATCGGTGATGTTGAAAGGCATTTTATTCCTGTTAGTAATGCTCACTTTGGCGGCCACGTCAGTTCGCTTCAGGCCTAACTTACCAAAGTCGATATCGTCGATTTTAATCTTCGGTAGATAAAACGTGGGCATGCGTTTGTCGACGGTTGTCACAAAGGTTTTCTCGCCCAGGATCGGAATGTCAAGGGCGAATTTCGCCCGCATTTTTGTAATTGGTACTGTCGATATCCTTCCGGTCGAGTGTTTGAAGAACTTTTGCCAGTGTTTTATACACCAGCTTGGCCGGCAACACAATCAGTGTGCTATCACCGGATTTAACCTCAACGGGTTTCTTATACGCATCGACCATTACGGGCGTGTTGGCAATATAAAACGTATAATCCATACTTGGCGATTTGAAACCAACTGGTAACGGGTTGTCAATCAACATATATAGATTCATCCTGATCGTATCCTCGCCAATGTCGGTGATGGCCATACGGGTCATCTCCAGACGGGGTTTGAGGGTATCATCGTGAGGGCCTCCCTCGGCCGTTCGCTTCTCCTTCACATTCCTGAACCAGATGTAGGCGCCAATACCGCCAATAAGTAATACTATGAGTACAATCAACCAGCCCTTTTTCATAACGCGTCGCTTGAGATAAAGAAGGAGAACCGTTGCTGGTTGAAGACTGTTTGAATCAGGCTCATATTGTTCTCTTGGCTCACAGTATTAAACTTTTCGGCAGGGAACGGGTCTTACAAACAGAACTCACTACTCAGAATACCATGCGTACCCTTTTGCTTGGCATGTTGTTGCTGGCTGCTTCCTGCCGCCGGCCTTCCACTCAGTTCGCGGCTATGCTCACGCCAGCCAGTCA
>CAXTJJ010000230.1:0-9285 GCA_964244155.1 uncultured Spirosoma sp. | reverse complement strand
GCACGTTGCTGGGTTGTATAGCGCAACGTAACATCGCCGGTTGATGGATTTGGGCTGATCATTAACCTGTATTCATCCAATGGTTCTGTAGCCAGCACTTCAGCCCCAAAAGGTATGATTGCATTGTCCATCCACGCCAAACGATTTTTAACCCAGGATTTTAAATAGTCAATCTCCTGCTGGTAGGTTTGTCCAACGTACCCGTTTGGCCAGACGTATGTGCCAATAACGGGCCACCGCTGGAAATTACGCGTTCTGGCTTCGGTTAATTCTGTAGCTACAGAGTCTATGTAAGCCTGAATTCGTTCTGTTTTAAGCACATTCTTCCGAAGTGCCTGGTATTTGATACGCACATTATTAGCAAAACGGCGGTCACTTAGCAGTCTGTCCCACCACAAGGGCAGTTGATACATATCGGTCGGGCAGATGCTGTTGAAACTGTAGACCCACCCCTCATGCGGATTGCCGTTGCAGTAATTGGCATTCCCGTATGTAAGGTTATAATCCCAGATAGGCCCCATGATCAATTTCCCTCCTTTGCTATCGCGGTCTTTATAAAAATAACTGCTTAAGCGATACCCATCAACATTCTTGCATACCTCGGTTAAGAGCAGGTAATCAACAAAAGAATCGTCGTTAATGTAGTTGCGGTAGCCTGCCGTTGAATCCTGATACTGACCTCCTTTTAGCGTATTTTCAAAATCGGTTACGAATCGTTTCGCGTATTGAAATTGGGCTTCGGTAAGATCTTCGGGCTTTGGCCGGTCAATCTGAACAGGAATTAGTTGACCGTTTGAGCTTTTGTAGGGTGAAATCCACGACCGCGAGGGCGACCCTTCTGTTTTGTCCAGTTTAAAAATATAACCCCCTGTTAATGCATCGCCCGACACATCAGTCGGTTTAATATTACTGACATTAACCCGGTTTTTATTTCGCTTGATTTTCTCGAACAGAATGTAAATCCCGTTGTAACTGCCATTCAGAATTACTTCACAATAGCGATACCGGGGCGTATAATAAGCACTCATCTGTCGATTCAAGTCATAGGTGAGCGTCTCTCGAATGAGCGTTTTATCGTTATAAGTTGCGTTCAGGACCCAATCCGATTCAGCGGTCATGCCAAGCAGCGATGCATTGACGGAGTTTATGCCAGAACTATCTCGAAGTTCAAAACCATAAGGCTTTTTGGGAAATAACTGCTGGGAGGTAGCCCCACGCATCTCAATACCAATTTTGCTAACAAGGACGGGTTTATCCAGTACGTCGTTGCGTTTACCCACACCGTTATCAATGATGCGAAGTTCAGCTACAAGTTTAGGTTCATCGGGTATAGGTTGCCCATTTGTATTAATAAGTAAGATTGGTAAGTTCGATGTGCTCAGCGTTTGGCTGAAACATGGATTGTCAAACAAACTGATGCTCAGCAATAAAATAAAGAAAGTGATACGCATAAACCGCAGATTTTCGCCTATAAAAATACGGCTATTTTATTGGATTAAAGGATTGGTACTTTATTAGGGTCATATTTTAAAGTTTTTTTAAATTGCTGACTTATAATACTTTATTAGCAAACAAGCAGGTGGTAACTAGTAATTATACTTATTGAGAATTGAGTAGCTATAAATTTATTTATAGGATTAAAGTCCTGATAAACATTTATGTATAGAATGGCGAAACTAATACTGCAAAATATAGTATACTCAAAATAGTGTCACCTAATAAGTAAACCGGAGTTTTAGTTTTTTTTGATTTTCTACTTTGTAGCTTGAAAACATCGGCTCTAATACCCATATTTGCGCTTACAGTAAATTTGTGGACCTTTTGATAAGGTTTTCTTTTCTATACAGAAAGAAACTAATTGATTCCTCCTCTTAACAAAAACAACGACCAATCTATGAAAGTCGTCAAGCGTAGAAACCGCCAGATGACCATGGAGCGTATTTTACGTGCCATGGGAGAAGTAATGGCCGAACGAGGCACCGAAAAAGCAGGTATTAACGCCGTTGCCGACCGAGCTGGTGTCAACAAAGTTCTCATTTACCGCTACTTCGGGGGCTGGAACGGTTTGCTGGAAGCCTACGTACATCGTGGTTTCTTTCTATCCATGTTCAATGAGAAGTTTTTAGACTCAGTACCGGACAACGTGCCACCCGAAGCACGCAGTAAAGCGTGGTCTGAGTACACAATTCAGTTTATGCGTGAGTTTAGAACGCGTAAGTCGTCACAGGAACTGATACGGTGGGAGATGTCTAATGGCGAAACCGAGCTGGCCCGTCGGCTAGCCGACTTCCGGGATCAATCGTATAAGAATATGGTCGCTAAACTAGCCCCGTATTCCGACTTCGATCCACTGGCAATTACCAGCCTGATGGTAGCCGCTGTGACGAACATTGTGCTTACCAGCACACAACGCGACCATATTGGCGATATTGACCTCAAATCCGAATCGGGTTGGGAGCGGCTGGAAACGGCCATCCGCCGAATTTATTCCAGTTTAAATATTGCACTCGAACGCGAGCAGGCCAAAACAAAGTGATTTACAGGTTATGATGTACGAATTACGATGTACAGACCATTTTCTGGATAAATCGTAATTCGTACATCGTAACTCTTATATCAATCCGTTCATCATGTCTTCAATCTCCTCGGCTTCGAGCGGGATATTGGCCATTAGATCAATGTTACCTGACTCTGTAATCAGTACATTGTTTTCTAAACGTATACCCAATTTTTCGTCTCGGATATAGATACCTGGCTCAACGGTAAATACCATTCCCGGTTCCATTCGTCGGTATTTGTTTCCGACGTCGTGTACATCAAGACCCAAAAAATGGGAGGTGCCATGCATGAAGTACTTCTTGTATAAGGGAGCATCAGGGTCCTGATTGATGACCTCTGTTTGGTCTAACAGACCCAGGCCAATCAACTCAGATTCCATGACCTTACCCACTTCGCAGTGATACTCGTCCCACAGATTGCCGGGCCGAAGCATTTGAGTGGCTTCTTTCATAACGCGAAGCACAGCCTCATAAACCGCTCGCTGTCGGGTTGTGAAACGACCATTTACAGGTACTGAGCGTGTCATATCGGCATTGTAATTTGCGTATTCGGCACCAATGTCGAGCAGAATCACATCGCCGTCCTGACACTGCTGGCTATTGTCGATGTAGTGGAGTACACAAGCATTGGCTCCCGATGCGATAATAGGGGAGTAAGCCGCCCCCCGCGAACGGTTGCGCAGGAATTCATGCATCATCTCAGCTTCTATCTCATATTCCCACACACCGGGTTTTATAAAGCCCAGTAACCGCCTGAACATCTTATCGGTAATGTCGATGGCGGTCTGGATGAGTGGTATTTCCTGCGGTTGTTTAATGGCGCGCAGGTAATGCATTAAAGGCGCAAGTCGCTCCAGTTGGTGTAGGGGATATTTAGTACGAAACGCGTCGATGTACCGGGCATCTCGACTTTGGACTTCAATACCGGCCCGCGTGTGTTCGTTGGTGTTGAGGTAAATATGTTCAGCTTCAAAAACCATCTGTCCAAAAACCTGCTCGAACTGATGCATCCAGTACACCTGTTTTTGCGGTAGGCCTGTTACTTGTTCGGCTTCCGCTTTGGTAAGCTTATGACCTTCCCAAATTTCAATAAGTTCGCTGGTTTCGCGCAGGAACAAAACCTCACGGAATTTCGGGTCTGGATGTTCTGGGAATAGAACCAGCCGAGTTTCCTCCTGATCAACTCCCGTCAGGTAAAAGAGGTCATTATTCTGGCGGAATGCCATCGTACCATCCGCATTGGTAGGCATAATGTCATTGGCATTCACAACCACCAACGATTTGGGCTTCAGCAGACTGTTTAGCCGCTGGCGATTCTGAACAAAAAGTTGACTATCAATAGGTAGATAACGCATATCGTGGCTGTTGAGGGCGCATTTGTAATTAAGTTTGCAAAGAAACTCAAAAGCAGTAAGAGTTTCTGCGCGTTTTTGTGTTTAGACTTCATACAGTTTGTATTTAACATAATAGCCAGCTTATCTGTCTTCCTGAACTAACCATGACACGTCGACTATTTGTAGTATTCTGCCTGCTGACACTTTTTGCCAACGTGCATACGGGAATAGCCCAGCCTGGAATGGCTCAGTCAGCCGGGAATCAGCCTAAGTACTGGGTTTTACTGAACGATAGAGATTATGTATCGCCGGTTGCTTTGTCGCCAGCCGCTGTCGCACAACGCAGGACGCAAAATTTACCGCTGGATGATACAGATCAACCCGTTTCGACAACCTACTTAAATCAGTTAAAACAAGCAGGGGTCCAGCCTATTTGCCAGTCTCGTTGGCTCAATGCAGTATCTGTGCGACTAACTCCCCAGCAATATGCGCAGGTGGTGAAATTGCCCTTTGTGAAGGCGATCCAGGCCATTGACCCGGCTATCGTGATTACTTCGGTTGACTTACCGGCCAATCTGCAACTGGCTCCGGTTATGTCGCAGATTCAGGCTCCCGACTTTGTACAGGCCGGGCTGACCGGGCGATTCGTGAACATTGGGGTTATCGATGCCGGATTCTTCGGGGCCGATTCGGCCAATGCGCTCAAACATGTATTTGCCCGTGGGGGTGTGAAGCGTGTGCGCGATTACGTCAACGAAAAGAAGACCCATAACGACCTCCTGCGGACGCTCGAATCCAGTGCCGATTTCCACGGTACGGAGGTACTGGCAGCTATTGCGGGTAGCGACCCCATCGAAAATATCCAGTTTGGACTCGCCACCGACGCAACCTTTTATCTGGCTCGCACCGATCAGGGAAATCGCGAATACCGGGGTGAGGAAGACAACTGGATAGCTGCGATGGAGTGGATGGATAGTCTTGGTGTTCGACTCATCAACACGTCTCTGGGCTATGCAAAAGGGATGAGTAACCCCAGAGATAATTACGAGCCCGGTCAGATGGATGGGCATACCAGCCTTATCAGTAAAGCGGCTCAGATAGCTGCCGATAAGAAAGGAATTCTGATCATTGTGTCGGCAGGTAACGAGGGTGAAGATCGCTCGTGGCGTATTATCAGCACTCCCGCCGATGCACAGGGCGTGCTGGCTATTGGTGCTACAAACGCCCGACTCTGGAACCGTATCGGTTACAGCAGTATCGGCCCCGAAAACTTAGCTTATCTAAAACCGAATGTGTCTTGTTTTTCACTCTACGGAACATCTTTATCGGCGCCGGTAATCACAGGATTTGCTGCCTGTATCATGCAGGCAAATCCGAAACTGACTAATAAAGAAGTAATGTCAATTATTGAAAAATCAGCTCATCTCTATCCCTATGGCAATAATTACGTCGGATATGGCGTCCCTCAGGCGTCGCGGGCGTTAGCATTACTGCGCAATCAGGAGTTGCCCAATGTGCCGCGTGTAGTACAGGCCGCTGGCAAAACCATAACCCTGCCTGTTTCGACCAGTGAGTTGGCAGTTTCTGTATTCCATAAAAAAGACGCTACCCATGTGTTGCAGCAAGAAGCCGCCAAAGTCAATAATGGTAAACTGATTCTGCGTCGTGCAACCGATGAAAAACAGACGACGGTAGATACGAAAAAGGAAGTGATCGAAATTATCTGGGAGTAAATCGCAAGATGAAGAAAAATTAATTTCCAGTTCAGATGAGCCTTAAATGGCGAGTATAGCTTTGCTTCCGTAATCAACAGTAAACAACAATTGACTAATGGAAACCAACGCAAAATTAATCGCCCTCGCCCTCCTTATTTCGACTTTATCTTCACCGTTTGCACATGCCCAAACGCTGGCTGGCCCCGGCATTCCGGCTGACCCGGCACTATCCCTGAAAGGGCCAGACGGCGATGGCGGCCCGCGCCCCGGCGGTCCCGGTCGGGGGCACGGTAAATCCGGTTCCGGATTTGGACGCGATGACCGAAATCGCGATCAGGGGCCAGGGAGAGGACGCCAGGCTGGCGGACTTACGTCGTTAACAACCGTTTCGGGAACAGTTGGGCAGTTGGTGGGTAATGACGACTTCATACTGGACGGCTTCACGTTAAATGTCGGTTCAGGCCCGGCCACAACCGTTAAGTTTCCTCCCCATCTGGGTACGCAGGTTCAAAAAGCGATCAAGGCCAGTAGTTCCGTAAGCGTTACAGGCTTTTCTGAAACGGCCCCAACTGGCGAAACTCGTTTCCGAATGAATAGCCTGACCGCTGGTAAAGTGACGGTTCTCGATGCGCCACCTGTTCGCCCGACAACTCCACCCGATTCTCCCGCGTTAACAACCGTTACCGGCAAAATAGCCGACTACCGGTTTGATCGGGGCGGTCGTGTGAGCGGGTTAGTGCTGGACGATAAAACCGTGGTGAGCATTCCTCCCCATGTGGCGCATCAGCTTACCGATTTAGCTAAAAAAGGCAGTGCAATAACCGTGCAGGGTTACCCCAAGCCCCTCAGAGACGGTCAGGTACAACTTGAAAAAATAAACGTTCTCCGGGCGTCGGTAGTAACCATCAACGGACAGCAATATTTGGTACGCTAACTAAAGAGCGAATGGGTGAAAGAAAGCGTTGCCTTAGCTGCAATAAGGCTAAATTAGGTAATCTTTCACTCATTCGCTCTTTCACTCATTCACTCCTTATCCAGTTGAAAATTCTGATTATTGAAGACGAGCGTAAACTGGCCCGGTTTATTAAACAGGGCCTGGAGCAACACGGTCATATCGCCGATCTGACATACTCGGGCTCTGAGGGGCTCGATCATATTGCTGGTGGGCTATATGACCTTGTGCTGCTCGATCTGATGCTGCCCGGACAAACGGGTTTTGACGTTTTACGAAACCTGCGCGCATATGGGCTAGCGGTTCCGGTCATGATTCTGTCGGCGCTGAGTGATCCCGATAAAGTGGTGCAGGGACTGGACCTAGGCGCGGTTGATTATTTACGAAAACCATTTGATTTCAATGAATTGCTCGCTCGTATTCGGGTGTTACAACGTCGAAGTACTACGGGCGATGATGTCGTTTTGCGCGTAGCTGACCTGGAAATGCGGCTTATTTCGCACGAGGTTGTCAAAAACAAAACGACGCTCGATTTGACTAATCGTGAATTTGCCTTGCTCGAATTGCTGATGCGTAAGGCCGGGCAATTAGTAACTAAGAATGAGATCGCCGAGAAGGTCTGGGCAGTCGATTTCGATATGGGGAGCAATGTCATCGAAGTACATATTTACCAGCTGCGAAAAAAACTTGATTCTATTGGCGCAACCGGCCTGATTGAAACACTGATTGGACGGGGCTACCGGCTCAAAACGCTATGAGTCTACGCAGTCGCATTGTGCTGGCCGTTACGGCTGTATTTGCCGGTGTGAGCCTGTTAGCGGGTTGGTTGATGCTCAATCATGCCGAAAAAAGTTTGCAGATCGCCTTTGACCGAGCTACGCAAACGCGGGCCGAATGGTTGTTGTCATTGGTAAGTATAGAGCCTGTTGTCTTGCCATTACCCACCGAGCAGGAGCGAATGCGGGTGGTGTATCATGCCTATGGCCGACAACGCGAGCTCTTCCGCAGCCCTGGTTTTCCCGGCAAGCCCGATTTTGGTCGACCCAAAGGGCCACATCGACATTCGTACCGAATCATAACCGCTCAAACAAGCACCGAGCAAGCACCCGATGGACGAATTACACTGACGCTGGCTGTGCCAGACATGAGCCTACGACAGGACATCAATCAGTTACGATGGGTGTTTGGTTTGGGCTGGCTGCTAAGTCTTGGCCTGGCTTTTGGGGCAGGCTATAGTGTAGCGGGCTGGTTGCTGCGCCCGATTCAGTCAATTGTCGATCAGGCCAATACAATTAGCAACGCTACTACGAACAGCCAGATTACACTGCCAGCGTCGCGGGATGAACTGTACAACTTGACGGATACGCTAAACCGTATGCTGGGTCGAATTCGCGAAAATGTTGACTTGCAACGGAATTTCTTTGGTGCGGCCGCTCATGAACTTCGCACACCCCTGACCATTATGAAAACAGGTCTTGAGGTTACCATCGGTAGCGAACAGCTTGATGGAACGATGAAGCCTTTTTTAGTCAGTCAACTGGATGAGGTAAGCCGGCTGGCGCGTTTGCTGGATGAATTTCTGACATTGAGCCGCCCTGAAGACACAAAACAATCGCTTAAGCGCAGCGAGGTCGATGTTCCTGGTTTAGTCAATCGTTGCCTGGCGCAGTTAACAAACTTAAGCACTGAGTATGACGTGCAAATACGAGTTGATATAGATGAATCGTGTCGGGAACGTCTACTGACGGATGCTGTCAAACTGGAACACATCGTGTTGAATTTGCTCGAAAATGCAGTCAAATATGCTATAGCAGGAAGTACCGTTCTTGTTCAAGTGACCTATTCGACTGGCTGGGTCATCAAGATTCAAAACCAGACAATCAGAGACAGTGGTTCAACCCTCGATCTTTTACAGCCGTATTTTCGAGCTGATCCACTTAAAGAAGGCCACGGTCTGGGCCTTTGGATTAGCCACCGCTTAACAATGATGGTAGGTGGTAAGCTACAACTAAACTGGCAGTCGTTTACATTCACAAGTAAATTGACGCTGCCCGATACAGTTCACTGATCTACTTACTCTTGATTACCTTCAGCTACAATAGCTATCAATGTCAATTCTATCAGTAAGTCCTATCGCCAATCAGCATTATTGTCCGCTTGACTGCTTAATCAGTGATGGTTTATTCGCGCTGGCCCAACAATATTGATTACCTTTGATTTAAGCCCTTAACAAATGGCTACACTTCGTATTTATTTTTGGCGAGTTCTCCCTACCAATGAGCGAGAGTATTCAAAAGCGTTACAACGTCACCATTACCGGTAAAGGTACACAGCCCATCCTGTTTGCGCATGGGTTTGGCTGTGACCAGGATATGTGGCGCTATGTTGCTCCCGCTTTTGAAGAGCAGTATCAGGTAATTCGCTTCGATTACATCGGGCATGGTAAATCCTCACGGGAATCCTATAATTCGGAACGATACGCCACGCTGTATGGCTATGCGCAGGATGTACTCGATATTTGCCAGGATCTCGATCTGAAAAAACTTGTTTTTGTTGGTCATTCAGTCAGCAGTATGATTGGTTTGCTGGCCTGCATTCAAGAACCGGAGCGTTTCGACCGACTGGTGATGGTGTCCCCATCGCCCCATTATATTAACGAAGAAGGCTATTACGGAGGTTTTGAGCAGCCCGACATTGACGAGCTCTTAGATACCATGGAGAGTAAT
>CAXTJJ010000229.1:0-9294 GCA_964244155.1 uncultured Spirosoma sp. | reverse complement strand
AAGAGGGTCAATCAATTGAAGAGAATCACCCAAATCTTTCACATACACTCTTTGGGCAGTTGGTATGAAATGATCGGCATGAATCACTCGGTAAAAATCCGGTTCCAATGTTGGTAATGGGGATGTAACGCGACAACTATAAAATACACAAGAGCTTATAGCTAAAAATAATCCTCGTCGGAGAAGGGTACATTTGTTCATCCACAATCGGAATTTAGCGTATTATTGGCCAAATAAGCTAATAAAAGAATAGTAACGATACATGGGCATAAGGAAATGATCGGTAACACTACCCGTAAACGATCGTTTCTAAACAAAACTGACGATAATGCAGGGCGAAAATGGGTGCCGGACTAGGCTTTGGCCAGTCGAAAATAAAAAGCGGCTCCGGGTGTTATGTCAGAATATAAGCCAATCTGACCACCCATCGACTGAATGAACTCTCTGGAGATGGCCAGTCCCAACCCCGTTCCACTAAAAGGTCCGTTAAGCCCAGGGGCCTTAAAATAGCGGTCGAAAACCCGCTCCCGGTGTTCTTCCCGCAGGCCAGCACCATAGTCGCGCACGGTAAATTCGACCTGATCCCCTATTTGTTGAATGGTTATATCAATTGAAGACTGCTCCGGGCTATGCCGGACAGCATTGGATAGAAAATTGATCAATACCCAGGAAGCCTTATCAGGGTCGGCTTTCACCTTAGGTAAACGGGTGGGTATAGTTAGTCTAAACTGAATCTGTTTCTGCTCCGCCTGCGTCTTCAGCGCGTTTGTGGCTACCTCCACCAGTCCAGCCGGATCGGCCGCCTGAATTTGAAGCTGGATTTGGCCCGATTCGACCTGGGCCATGTTCAGTAGTTCTCCCGTTAAGCGTAACAGTCGGTCCGTGTTTTCTTCGACATGAGCGACCATCTCCTGTTGTTCGTTATTCAAGGTTCCCAGGCGTTTATCCGCCAGGAGCTTCAGACTCATTTTGATGGCCGAAATCGGCGTTTTCAGCTCATGCGAAACGGTAGCAATGAAATTTGTTTTGGCCAGGTCCAATTCTTTATAAGACGTGATGTTCAACAGGACAATTACATAGCCCGCATGAACCGGCTGGGTCTCACCCGTTGGCGTCACTTCAACGGCATGGATTTCTTTGTTGTAGTAACACTCCTTTCCTTTTCCATTTTGGCTAGGGTCGTAAATTTTTAACAGCCCTTTCCCCGTCTCGTCTTTTCGGGACTGAGCAACCAGCTCTGTGGTTGCCAAAGCCGGCTCTACCATAATATCCTGGATCAGGGCCCGGAATAAATCATTGGATGTGGCTACGTCGGGCGCGTACTGGCCAATCAGCTTTTGCCGTTCCACACCCAGCAGTCGTTCAGCAACCGGGTTGATGAACAAAATCCGACGGCGTTCATCGAGGCCGATAATGCCTTCACTCATTATCTCTACCAGCGTATCGATTCGTTTTTTCTCAAAAAGGAGTTTAGCCACGTTCGAGTGCTCAAATTCATACAGCTTCTGAGCCATGGAGTTAAACGATCGGGCCAGTTCACCAAATTCATCGCTGGATCGAAAATGAAGCCGTTCTTCAAAATTTCGACTGGTGATCTGCTTGATGCCTCGGGTTAACTCCCGGATGGGTCCGGCTATGTAGTTGGGAATGTTAATGACTAAGGAAAAAACGATCAAAAGACAAAACGTACCAATCGAGCCCAGCCAAAGCAGCGCATCCTTGGCGGTTTGCTCGGCTGTTCTGCTTTTGCGGACAATGGCTTGCCGGTTCACGTCGTCAATGGCGAAAAGATGCTGCCGGATGCGGTTGATCGTTGGCGTATCGGTAGCGCCCGCCCGGAGCCGGATAAATTCCCGGCGAACGGCCTGCGTTGGTGGTCCTTCGCCCACTTCCGTTACATTGGCTTCCTGCTTTTTCAGGTTTGTCTCAAAGTCTGTTAGCGCATCGGGATCGTCGAGCGTTGTCAGGGCTTTTTGCATGTTGCTGACAAACTCCAGCGAGATATAATTGTCTTTTAAAATCGCCTGGGAGTCCTCGGCCAGCTGATTCAGATAAAAAGCACCCAGGCCCCCCAGTACCAGGATGATGCCCGTGAGAAAGACGAACGAGAGCGATACTTTGGTTTTGAGTGTCATAATCAGGAAAGAATAATCAAGTCCGTATCCGACTCTGAAAGTCTGTTGAGCAACTGGTTAAAGGCGAAGGTTCGAAGAATGATCTGAATCAGGTTAAAATGAGGTTTGCCAATACAAACCGTCGTGACATTGCGTTTCTTGACTTCTTCCATGATGCAGTTCACTACGTTAGTCCCCTTGGCCTGAATGACTTCTGCACCTAATTCCGTCGCCAGTTTGAAATTATTGATCAGGTGGCGTTGCAAATCCAGACGAATGCGATCCGGGTCTTCGGCGGGGGTTTGCACATACAGCACATACCATCGGGAATTATAATAGGCCGCCAAACGGGCTGTTTTGCGAATGACACGCCGGGCAATTTCCGGGTTCGAGCTGATACTGGCCATAAACCGCTCCGGCTTGGCCTGCAGGTTGGTCGGCAGGCTCGTCTCTATCTTGCGTTCCACCGCCGTAGCCACCTCCCGAAGTGCCAGTTCGCGGAGCTGTAGAATTTTTTCAGGTTGAAAAAAGTTTGTCAGTGCCATAGCGACTTTGGCCTGATCGTATATTTTCCCTTCCCGGAGCCGGGTAATTAATTCATCAGCGGTTAAGTCAATGTTCACCACTTCGTCGGCCATATGCAGCACCCGGTCAGGCACGCGCTCGGTTACGTCAATACTGGTAATCTCGTGCACCTCGTCGTAGAGACTTTCGATGTGCTGGATATTAACCGCCGAAATGACATTGATGCCAGCATCCAGAATTTCCAGTACATCCTGCCAGCGTTTCTCATTCTTGGAACCCGGAATGTTGGTGTGGGCTAACTCATCCACAATGGCCAGTTCCGGGTGCTGGTTGATAATGGCCTGTACGTCCATTTCTTCCAACTCGCGTCCTTTGTAAAATAACTGTCGACGGGGAATAAGGGGCAGACCATCAATCAGTGCATGGGTCTCCGCCCGGTTATGGGTTTCAATAAAACCAATCTTGACGTCAATGCCGCTTCGCAGCAGCGCATGGGCTTCCTGAAGCATTCGGTAAGACTTACCCACCCCGGCACTCATACCGATATAGATCTTGAACTTACCCCGGCGGGACTCCTGGATAAGTCGAAGAAATTGATCCGCCGATTGGTCGCGTTCGTCAGTCATGGGGACGTAGTGTTAAAAACGTTTATTGGCTAGACTTCATTAAGTTGTCGACGCAGATAATAGGAGTACCCGGCAATAAAAACATAGACAAGTAAATTAGCCAGAATGCCCACCGACCAACGATCCTGCCCCCTAACAAATAGCATGATCAGAACTGCCAGTATATTGACCCGGATAGTTAGCAGGCGTGTGAGGCTATGCATCCGCTGTCTAATGGACGATACCCGGTCGAGGGATTGATTGGTCTGGTTTGGCTTTGGCGGTTCAATGGGTAACTCTGCCGGGACACCGTAATACACAAAGCTGCTGCCAAACAAAAAGAAAAGAATCGGCAGCCATTCATGATACATGGGCTTTTGCCAGATACCCTGGCCGATCAACAGTACTATAGCAACTGTCATGAGTAATGCTGAACTTAGATATATCCTGACGAGTTTAGCGGATTCCATGCCAGGCTGACGACTAACCAAGTTTAGAAAGACAATCCGTAAGATACTCAATAGTAATATTGACCAAGAAATACTCGTTAGCCACTGTTGACGCGTAACGAAGTGATCGGCTTGCCCGAACTTGTCAAAATGAAGCGGTAACTGATTGGGTAGCCGTTCCCAGTTCCCTACGAGAACCAGAATAGGTAACACGATCAGCGCTACGCTTAAAACTTGATATCTTCGCTTGATCTGCACGGTCAAAAAGGTCAGGGTTTAGGTACCGGGTATTAATGAAGTAGTGATAAGCGTACCCGCTTTCAGCCCGCTTATCACTATTTTGTTCAGCTTTCGATTATCACTTAAAACGATACTGCCAAACTGGTTGTCAGGGAGGTGTTGGTGCGTCCGAGGCCGCTGGCCGTTTCAAAAATGGTGTCTTTGCTGCTATACACTTTGCCTTCGATTCGGAAGAGTGCGTTGGGAAGAATGGCGTAGTCGTAGTTTAACGAATAGCCCCAGGTCTGGAATCCATTCGGCGTTCCGGTCGCGATGATTACGCCATTCTTATCGTCATAGTATTCAATGCGGCCGGCCAGATAACTTTTATCGCCCGTTGCGAGTCGGGCAATGACAACCGGCGCATACCATATGTAGGAGCCGCTGCCCACCCGTCGATCACCGCTACCGACGGGCTTCCGGTCCGAGCCGATATCGAAGCCCAGAATGACGCCGAACTTAGCCGTTGGATTGATGATGGCGTAGAAGTTATTAAAGAAACGCCCCTGTTTGAGCGAATCGGGGCGATCTGATCCCAGAAACGTGCTCCAGTTGAGTGTCAGCTTTGACGAGGGGCGAAACTGCACCTGGGTACTAACGGATGGGCCGCTATAACCCGGTAGTTTGGCCACTCGCTGCCAGCCGTTTAGCACCGATCCCAATAGTGTCCATTTGCCGTTCGACGTATTATATGTCAACTTGGCGCCGGACAGATAATACGGTGAATTTTCGGCCAGAATGCTCCGGGTCAGCGTCCAGCAATCTTTAGAAATAGCACTTTCAAAACCAATGTGCGAGGAGAAAATCCCGGCGTCCAGCCAGAGGTCTTTCTTGCCACTGAGTTTGACACCTGCATTGGCTTCAAAAATATTTTTTACCAGATCCTGTTCAGCCGCATAGTTGTATTGCGCATACGTACCCACCTGAATGGCCAAATTTCCCCGTACCCGTTCACCTGCATAAGCGCCTTTGATGAACGCCAGATTGACGTTTACCTCCCGGTTTCGTTTATGGTTATACAGAAAGCCGGGGCGTTCCTGCGCCGTTTTGGGTGCCGTGAAATCGTGACTATAGTACGCTTCAATATAGCCGGATATGGTTAATCCCGAAGCAGGGGAAGCCGCTGTATCCGAGACGTCGGACCGCGAGACGTCGGACCGCGAGACGTCGGACTGTGCCTGCGTGGGCGCTGACGTTTTTGTTGTATCCGTTGTTTGTGCCAGCGACTTTGTCAACACACTGACGACCAGGGCTGATGTAATAAAAATAGTTTTCATAGATATTGTTTTGTTGTACTCAGGTTGTTGATTATACCCGGCGCACCTAAAGTACGTTCAGGCATGTATGTTAAAAAATCAAGGCTTGTTGCCCTGGGTTAAAAATTCGGCGATTGGACCGATGGCCAGTGCCGGGAAGGAACTTAACGCGCCGATGATGAATATAATAGCCGTCAGCAACAGGCCAAATGTCCACGATTCGGTAGGCAACACGCCAGCAGTAGGGGGCGTATATGGCTTTTCAAACAACAGACCACCGATGGCTAGCGGCCCGATGATGGGAATAAACCGGCCAAAGAACATCACAACTGCCGTAGACAGATTCCAGAAAGGGGTGTTGTCCCCCAGACCCTCGAAGCCCGACCCGTTGCCAGCCGCCGAAGAAACATACTCATACAGCATCGTTGTGAAGCCGTGGTAGCCGGGCGGCAGGGCATTTCCGTTGCTCAGCCAGCCGATATCCGGATTGGCATTCTGAATGACCACGGCTATTGCGGTAGCTCCCAGCGATAGCAGGGGCAGTATGACAATGACGAAGGTCGCAACCTGGATTTCCGGAATACTTACCTTTTTGCCGAGTAATTCAGGTGTTCGGCCGATCATCAGACTGCCAATAAAAATAGCCAGAATGATGTATAGAAACATATACAGAAAACCCGTTCCCACTCCGCCGTAAAAGGCATCCAGCTGCATCCCCAGCAGCATAAATACACCGGATAGAGGTGTATAACTATCGTGCATGGACGTCAGCGTACCCGCTGGAATGACGACGTTTACTCCGCACCAGAACGCCGATGCCAGCGTACCGAACCGCATCTCTTTCCCTTCCAGACTTCCCGACGATTGGTCGATGCCCAGTTGACTGATGGCTACGTTCCCGCCCAACTCCTGCTGAATGGTCGGAATGGTTAGCGCCAGCCAGCAGCCCGTCATAATCGTAAACAGGATAATTGCGAGCTTCCGGCGGTTCAGGAAAAAGCCCAGGAAAACAACAAACGCCATGGGCAGCACAAACACGTCGATCAGGTTAATGATGTAGCTGACGAAATTGGGATTCTCGAACGGATGCGCAGTATTGGCGCCGTAAAATCCGCCCCCATTGGAACCCAGGTGTTTGATCGACAGCATTGCCGCCACCGGGCCGGTCGTCACCGTCTGCTCGATGCCTTCCAGGGTCTTGATGACCTGGTAGGGCTGGTCAGCACCCCGCTCAAAGGTCATGGGAACACCCGTAAACGTCAGCAGTATGGCACTTATTAAGGCTGTTGGTAAAAATATCCGGGTAATCGACAGCACAAAATCCTGGTAAAAATTACCGACGCTCGAACTCGTTTTAGCCTGCAGCGACCTCACCACCGCCACGCCGACGGCCAGACTCGTTCCTGCCGAGACGAACTGAAGAAAGGTCAGTACCGCCATCTGGATGAAGTAAGTAGCCCCGCTTTCTCCCGAATAGTGCTGAAGGTTTGTACTGGTCAGAAAACTGATCGCTGTGTTGATGGCCAGCGTCCATTCCATGGATGGGATACCGCCCTGGTTCCAAAGCGGAATACCCGCCTGCACTGAAAGCAGGATAAACCCATACACCAGCCACAACCCATTGATCGTTAGCATCGCTACGGCATACTGACGCCAGGTCATTGGTTCATCTGGGTTGATGCCGCCCAGTCGGTAAAAGAGTCTCTCCAGCGGAACCAGAAAATCCAATCTGCTTTTCTCGCCTTTGAACACGCCACTCATGTACCAGCCAACCCCAACGGCTAACCCAACGGCCAGGGCAAACAAAAGCCCAAGCCCTATATACTGCGTTATCATACTGCTGTCTGATCGATTGGCCGGTTAGTCCGGCTGTCAACCGGGCCAACCGGCAATACATTATTTTACCTGATCGAGTGCCACGTTCAGGGCCAGAACATTCACTTTGGCAGGGCCGAAAATGCCCAGCAGCGGGCCTTCCGTTTGCTGATCAACCAATTGATTCAGTCGCTCTGCCGGGATACCCCTTACGTTTGCAATACGAGCCACCTGAATTTTAGCCCCTGCGGGCGACAAGTCCGGATCTAATCCGGAGCCTGAAGCAGTAACCAGCTCGGCCGGAATGTCGGCTTTATGGACGCCTGGATTGTGAACCAGGAACGTATCAATGCGTGCCTGAACGGTTTTCAGATAATCCGGGTTCGACGGGCCTTTATTCGATCCGGCTGATCCGGCTGCGTTGTACTCTACGGCTGAAGGGCGGCTATTGAAATAGCGGTCTTCGGTGAATTTCTGACCGATCAACTTGTAGCCGACCACTTTACCATTGACCGTAACGGTTTCTCCTTTTCCTTCACCGGGGGCTAGTCTGGCAATGCCGGCCACGACCAGGGGATAAATAACCACCAGCAACACCAGCATCACAAGCGTCAGGCGAATGGCTGGTCCAATATGTGTTTTCATGAGATTTATTAGTTATCACGCACCCCTATATACGTAGGGTCGCCGTTTAGTTTTAGACAAATAATCCGACTACTATGTCAATCAATTTGATGCCGATAAATGGAGCAACAATACCCCCGACACCGTAGAGCAGCAGGTTCCGACGCAGCAAAGCACTCGCCCCAATCGGTTTGTATTCTACCCCACGCAGAGCCAGAGGAATCAGCATCGGAATAATGATCGCGTTAAAAATCACAGCCGACAGGATCGCCGATTCGGGCGAATGGAGCCGCATGATATTGAGTGCCTGCAAGGCTGGAATTGACAGCGTAAACAGGGCGGGCACGATAGCGAAATACTTGGCTACGTCGTTGGCAATCGAAAAGGTGGTCAACGTACCGCGGGTAATGAGCAATTGCTTGCCAATTTCCACAACCTCAATCAGTTTGGTTGGGTCATTATCCAGGTCGACCATGTTACCGGCTTCTTTGGCCGCCTGCGTTCCCGAGTTCATGGCTACGCCTACATCAGCCTGGGCCAGGGCGGGCGCATCATTGGTGCCGTCACCCATCATCGCTACCAGTTTACCCCCGGTTTGTTCTGTGCGGATGTACTGCATTTTGTCTTCCGGTTTGGCTTCCGCTATGTAATCGTCAACACCCGCTTTTTCCGCAATGAACTTGGCCGTCAGCGGGTTGTCGCCCGTTACCATTACCGTTTTTACCCCCATCTTACGGAGTCGATCAAAGCGTTCGGCGATACCCGGTTTGATAATATCCTGCAATTCGACAACACCCTTTACTTCTTCATTTTGAATGACCACGAGGGGCGTTCCGCCATTGGCGGCAATCTCCTTGGCTTTCTTATCTGTCTCGGATGGGAAGCTATTGCCCGCCCGTTCGACGATGTTCCGGATAGAATCCGTTGCCCCTTTGCGAATCCGTTCACCCGTGGGCAGATCGATACCCGATGAGCGTGTTTCGGCGGTGAACTTGATGAGCTTCGAACCGTTGGTGTTCAAACTCCGGGTTATCTCCGTACCGGCCAGTTCAACAATCGACTTGCCCTCCGGTGTATCGTCAGCCAGTGAACTCAGAGCCGAAATTCGGACCATGTCCGCCTGTTTGATTCCCGGTGCCGGATAAAAATTGGTTGCTTTCCGGTTACCAATGGTGATGGTCCCTGTTTTATCGAGCAGCAGCGTATCAATATCGCCCGCTGTTTCAACGGCCCGGCCTGATTTCGCAATAACGTTTGCCCGTAATGCACGGTCCATGCCCGCAATCCCGATAGCCGACAGTAATCCGCCAATGGTCGTTGGGATCAGACAAACGAACAGCGAGATCAGGGCGGCTATCGTAATGGGTGTATTGGCATAATCGGCAAAGGGTTTAAGCGCCACGCAGACAATGATAAAAATGAGTGTAAAGCCAGCCAGCAAAATCGTCAGTGCAATTTCGTTTGGTGTTTTCTGCCGGGTAGCTCCTTCGACGAGGGCAATCATTTTATCCAGAAACGACTCACCGGGTTGGGTGGTTACCATCACCTTGATCTTATCGGAAAGCACTTTCGTACCACCCGTTACAGACGATTTATCACCCCCTGCTTCGCGAATGACCGGAGCCGA
>CAXTJJ010000228.1:0-9333 GCA_964244155.1 uncultured Spirosoma sp. | reverse complement strand
CCTTTCGATTCGCTACCGCTCCGGGGGAACAACTACCCGTGGCTTTGACTGCTCCGGCTTCACCCGCTATTGTTTTAATAAGTTCGGAATTTCGTTACCCCATTCCAGTGCTGCTCAAGGCAACGTCGGTGCGGCCATCGAAAAAGAGTCAGCCTTACCCGGCGACCTGATTCTGTTTAAGGGACATAGTTCGGGCGGTAATCGAATCGGCCATGTCGGGCTAATTACCGAAGTGATCGGTAACCGCATTAAATTCATTCACTCAGCCTGGAACGGCGGTGTCCGTTACGATTACCTGAGCGCAAGCTATTACCAGCGTCGGTTTATGGGCGTTCGTCGTGTGGCTCACCTGTTAGCGGTTAAGTAAGTTATTAGTTAAAGTGAGTGAAGTAGTGGAAGTATAACACCTATTTCACTCATTTCACTTACTCCACCTACGCTACTTATTTCCTCAAAGTCGTTCCGGCTCCCTGCTGTACAGCCGTTGCCAGTTCGTCGGCATGGCAGATGATTACTTTGGCTACCCCGCTTTCCAAGGCTTTAAACGCATTATCAAGTTTCGGAATCATACCTTTATTGATGGTTCCTGCGGCTTTATTCTCGGCATAAAGCGCGGGTGTGAGTTCATTGATAACGCTGTTGTCGTCTGATGGATCATTCAGAACGCCCTTTTTCTCAAAGCAATAGATCAGTGTCACCTGATTATGATAAGCCATATCGACTGCGATAGCCGAAGCCATGGTATCCGCATTCGTGTTCAGCAAATCGCCCGAGTTGGTATAGGTAATGGGAGCGAAAACGGGGGTTAGGTCCTGTCGTAGGAAAAACTGGATCTGCCCCGAATCTACCTCTTCAATATCCCCTACCATGCCGTAGTCAATGTCTTTGACAGGTCGTTTTTTAGCCAGCACCGTTCCGGCATCAGCACCCGTCATACCAATAGCATTTACGTCCAGCGACTGGAGTTGTGCGACGATTTGCTTATTGACCAAACCGCCATATACCATCGTTACCACGTCGAGCATCGGCTGATCGGTTATGCGACGGCCTTCCACCATAACGGTTTGAATGCCTAGCTTTTCAGCGACCTGCGTGGCTATTTTACCTCCGCCATGTACCAGTAACTTTGACCCGGTCAAGCCAGCGAAGGCCGTTAGAAATCGTTTCAGCGCGGCTGGGTCATCAATAATATTCCCGCCAATCTTAATTATAGTGAGATTATTCATTCTTTTCGTAAAACACGGAGAAACAAGGGATTTCACAGAGTAAACTAATTTTCTTAGTGTACTCTGTGAAATCCCTTGTTTCTCCGCGTTAACCTAAATTCGTTAAAATTTCTTTTAGCACCGCCTGCGCCGACCACTCGCGGTTGGCCGCCTGCTCAACAACCAGCGATTGGGGACTATCCAGCACAGCGTCAGATACCTTCAGGTTACGACGAACGGGCAGGCAATGCATGAATTTCCCCTTGTTGGTCAAGTTCAGATCATCCATCGTTACAGCCCAGGACGGATCTTGCGTAAGCACCTGCCCATACTGTGTATACGATGACCAGTTTTTGCCATAAATGAAATCGGCACCAGTAAAGGCTTCGTCCTGATCATAAATTACGCGGGCATCACCAACAAATTGAGGAGCCAATTCATAACCCTCAGGGTGGGTCACCACAAAATCGACATGCCCCGACTGAGCGCGGGCATTCATCCATTCGCAAAACGAATTGGCAACCGCCTGGGGTAAGGGCTTAAAATGCGGTAACCAGGTAAGCACTACCTTGGGGCGGGTAACCAGTTTGGCTTCTTCAATAGTGATGCAGTCGGCCAACGATTGCAGCGGGTGACGCGTAGCTGATTCGAGGTTAACAATTGGCACTCCGGCATAGGTGGCGAACTGGTGCATCACCTGCTCGCGGTAATCTTTGTCACGATCTTTCAATTCGGCAAAGGCGCGAATGCCTATGATGTCGCAATACCGGCCCATCACGGCGGCTGCTTCCCGAACGTGCTCGGCTTTATCGCCGTTCATAAGCACACCTTCTTCCATCTCCAGCCCCCAGCTATCCTGCCCAACGTTCATGGTCATGACATTCATACCAAGATTTTGAGCTGCTTTTTGTGTACTGAGCCGTGTGCGCAGACTTGAATTGAAGAAGATCAGGCCAATGGTTTTATTTTTACCGAGCTGTTGATCGGCAAAGGGGTTGGCTTTGGCAGCAAGGCCGGACTGGATCAGGGCGTCGATACTGGTGACGTCGGCGAGGGAGAGAAAGTTGGTCATTTAGTTTTTTAACCGCAAAGACGCAAGGTTTTTACGCAAAGGTCGCGAAGGCGTTACAAGTTATTAGCTAAACGCCTAACGCCATCTTTTAACAAAGAAACATTAAAGTTAATTAACAAGCCAAGCTTGCAGTTCGACAGTTTAAGGTATGTAATAAATTGAGCAACATGAACATCAGACAACTGCTTTATGGCCTTTAGCTCAACAATAACCTTATCGTCAATTAATAAATCCAAACGATAGCCCACATCTAACTTTATAGTATCATAAATAAGAGGTAACCCTTTTTGGCGTTCAACATACATCCCGGACCTTAACAATTCATAAGCCAACCATTCCTCATAAGCTGACTCTAATAGTCCGGGACCAAGTCGTCTATGAACAGGCAAAGCGCATTGATAAACCAGGCATGCAATTTCGTGTTCGTTCATGCCTTAGCGACCTTTGCGTCTTTGCGGTTAACACAAACAGCCAACGCTTCCAGGAACTGATCGGCTTCATCGACGCCAATAGCCAGTGAAGGCAACAATCGAATGATTGTTTTACCCGCCACACCCGTAAACTGCTTATGCTCGAACAAGAGCGTTTTCCGCAGTGCATCGACCGGGAAATCATATTCGATACCAATCATCAGACCCCGACCGCGCAGGTCTTTATAGCCCCCAATCTGGCGAATACCCTCCATGAAGTAGTTGCCCATACGGGTTGCATTCTCCATCAGCCCTTCGTCTTTCATGATGTCCAGTACAGCAATCCCCGCCGTACAGGCCAGGTGATTGCCGCCAAAAGTTGTCCCCAATAATCCGTAACTGGCTTTGAACTTGGGCGAGATAAGAATACCGCCAATGGGAAAACCATTCCCCATACCCTTCGCCATCGAAATTATATCCGCTTCGATGCCGCTGTACTGATGTGAGAAAAACTTCCCTGACCGGCCATAGCCACACTGAACACCATCCAGGATGAGCACCGTTCCGGTTTCATCACACCGCTTACGGATGGTCTGTAAAAAATCGTCGGTGGCTACCTGTATCCCGCCCACACCCTGAATACCTTCAATAATAACTGCGCAGGTATCTGTTGTGATACCTGCCAAAGCAGCCGCAGAATCGTTAAAGGGCAAAAATGAAACGTGCTTGTTGTAATTGATGGGTGCTACAATAGAGGCATTATCGGTAGCAGCTACAGCACCCGCCGTACGGCCATGAAACGATTTTGTGAACGCCACAACCTGCGTTCGGTCGTTATGAAATGAGGCCAGTTTCAAGGCATTTTCATTGGCTTCGGCCCCGGAGTTGCAGAGAAAAAGCGCGTAGTCAGGATGATCGGACAACGCACCCAGTTTATCGGCTAATTCCTGCTGTTGTGGAATCCTGACCGAATTCGAGTAAAACGAGATTTTATGCAGTTGATCGGTCAATGCCTGCACATAGCGCGGGTGTGTATGTCCTACTGAAATCACTGCATGTCCACCATACAGATCAAGATAACGGGTACCATCAGTATCCCAAAGGTAGCTACCCTGCGCTTTGATGGGTTCAATATCGTATAGGGGATAAACGTTAAAAAGCTCTGCCATTTTCTGAAAAATCTATGCGTACGTGCTGCAGGTAACGAATCAGGTACTTTCCTATAAATGAGGTGCAAGTTTACGGATAATCGGTGTAAAAAGGGCTAAAACGCAAAAAGGAAGCGTAATCCGCTCCCTTCCAGTAACGACCAGTAATCTGGAGAAACCCTTATTTGCTAAACTGGGCGTAAAAGCTATCCTGATGGGAAGCCTCTACGCCCAGAAAATAAATGACGAAATACCAAGTGTTGGATTAATTACTTAGGCATTGATAACGCCCAGCAGGATTAACACTAAGCCAACAACCAGGCCAATGCCACCGATAACGCCTAATACACTGCCGCCCCCTAGAATAAGCAGCAGCAGACCAATAATACCGATGATAAGACCCAGCCGAACATTCGAGTTCATGACTTTTGTTTGATCCGGGGCTACGTGGTTTTTAATTTTCTTATCGATTTTTTTAAGCATCGTGCGCTCCATCAACGACATTTTTTTCGCTGGAGCCGCATTTGCTGATACCGTTGCTTTAGCAGTGGTCGTGGCTAATAATTCGTTCAATTTCACCATGCGCTTAGCCAACTTCTTGTTCGAAGCCAGTTTGTTATCATTACGCACATACGCCTCAACCTGATCTACAGCTTGCTTGGTTTGGGCTACTTGTTGTTCAACCGGAACGACAGTGGCAGGTGTTGCTGGAGCTACTTCGGCAGATTGTATTTCTGTAGTGGGTTGAACTGCTTCAGCAGGAGTAACGACGGCCACCGTTTGAGGCTGAGTCGACTTAAAATTTTCGCGGGCGCTGGGCTGAAAATAAGCAACCGGACGACTGCAGGATGAAAGAATGGCCGCACCAAGTAGGGCAGTAAAAAGGTGTTTAGATAACGTGCTCATAGCAGATGGTTTAAAAATGAACGATTGAAAGATTTCCCTCAACAACTACAACTTTATGCATTTGTTAGGACATTAAAAAAAATGGCTGCGAATTATAGGGACTGGACCAACGATCAGTAAAAGTCCCGCCAGTACGGACTTGCCTTTAGCTGACGGGACTACAATAACATTTCCGGTAATTTTACAATAGTCCAACCAAGAGAATAACGGCACCAACCAGAATAGCAACCAGACCAACTGTTGCGGCCGTGCCTGAGGTCAGCACTAGCAACAGCAGACCAATAATTACCAGAACAGCACCGGCTGCCAGCGTCCCCTGGCTTGACATAGTTTTTTCCGGGTTAGCAGGGGCGAGTTGTTTGCTGATTTTTTTGTTCATCTTTTTCAGCATCATCCGCTCAACCAGGTTCATTTTCTTAGGAGTGCTTACCTCTGTAGGTGTCAGCGTTGCTTTGGCTGAAGTTGATGCCAGCAACGTCCGAACGCGATTCAATCGTTTTTGAACTGATTTATCAGCACTCAATTTACTATCGTTACGCACCAGAGCATCCATTTGGTCAAGTGCTGTGGCGGCTTTGGCAACCTGTTCGGCAGGTGCTGTGGGTGCCGTTGTTTCAGACGAAGCCGGAGCCACATTTTCTGTAGAAGCTAAAGGCGCAACTTTTGCTGGTGCGGCTGCGAAATGTTCACGCGCGCTAGGCTGGAAGTAAGCTACAGGACGACTGCACGAAGAAAGGATAGCCGCACCTAAAAGTGCGGTAAAAATGTGTTTGGAGAACATACGCATAGTGTATGGTTTATTAAGTGAACGTTTGAGTTATCACCCTGATGAACTATAACTTTATTCATTTGTTAGCCCGTTGCTCAAAATAATTTCGTCTGATGCTCTCCAATCAGAGAAATTTTATGAATGATGAATAGGCTGATAGATGAATATTATTGAATGGGATTGTTGCCTACATCTGATCACACCTCCAATTCCAAACAAACGGAAAGACGGATTGAGTTGACACATACGCAACTGAGGCATTTGCTTGAAGCCAGGAACTGTACTAACAAAACAATCCGTCCGGCCTCGAATCTGAGGCCGGGCGGATTGTTTATCCAGTAGCCCTACTGGTTATGCTAGGCTACAGAACGAAGCTGATAAGTACTGGATTTACCAAACTTCTCGCGGGCATATTCCAGACTAACGGTTAACTCGTTGACAGCCGTTTGAGAAGGCATCTCGAACATGGCATCGGTAATGATGGACTCGCAAATGGAGCGCAGCCCCCGAGCACCCAGCCCGTATTGCAAGGCCTGATCGACAATGTAGTTCAGGGCACTAGGGTCCCAATGGAGGGTAATACCTTCCATTTTAAACAGCTTGTCGTACTGCTTGGTAATGGCGTTTTTAGGCTCTGTCAGAATCTGCATCAGTGCCGACCGATCAAGCGGTTCGAGGTGGGTCAGTACAGGCAAACGGCCAATCAATTCGGGAATCAGCCCAAATGACTTCAGGTCAAGGGCCGAAATATAGCGCATCAGATGCCCACGTTCGAAGGTATCATTTAAGCGACGATCACCGGAAAAACCAATAGGGCGGGTATTAATTCGTTTGGTAATATGCCGTTCGATACCATCAAAGGCACCACCGCAGATAAAGAGAATATTCTCCGTATTGAGTGCAATCAGGCGTTGGTCGGGGTGTTTGCGGCCTCCCTGTGGCGGCACATTTACAACTGAGCCTTCCAGTAGTTTCAGTAATGCCTGCTGAACGCCTTCGCCACTCACATCGCGGGTAATACTTGGGTTATCCGACTTGCGGGCTATTTTGTCAATCTCGTCAATATAGACAATACCCCGTTCGGCGGCCTCAACATTGTAATCGGCGGCCTGTAACAGGCGAGTCAAAATCGTTTCGACATCTTCGCCCACATAACCCGCTTCGGTAATAACTGTGGCATCGGCAATACAGAACGGTACTTCAAGAATCTTGGCGATGGAGCGGGCCAGATAGGTTTTACCCGTGCCTGTTTCGCCAACCATGATAATGTTCGATTTTTCAATCGTCACATCGTCACTAGTCTTTGGCTGCATTAACCGTTTATAGTGATTATAGACAGCAACCGTAATGGACTTCTTGGCATCATCCTGACCAACAACGTATTGGTCAAGATGTTTTTTCATATCAACGGGCTTGATCAGCTTAATATTTACCTCAGCCGGTTCGCTGCGTTTAGGGCGCATCTCTTCCAGCACGACCTGATGCCCCTGCTCAATACAGTAGTTACAGATGTGTGCGTCGATGCCCGACAGGAGCATCATTACTTCGTTTTTGCGTCGTCCGCAGAACGAGCAACTAATTTGTGGCATGAACGGTTGCAGGGGAAATGGGCTGGGGGTTATCAGACAACATCGCTATACATGCATTTATTGCCTGAGTTTAATTAAACAGCTGGTCTAAAAAATTTGTTGAGCTAATTTCGAGAAAAAAAACGACTCAGGCTCGCCTGAGTCGTTCGGTATTAACAAAGTTATTGATTGGTTGCCAGACTGCCAAGCCAGACTAGCCAGCTTATTTTTCCCGGCGCAGGACTTCATCAATCAAGCCATACTCTTTTGCTTCTTCAGCTCTGAACCATTTGTCGCGATCAGAAGCCTTTTCGATTTCTTCATACGTCCGGCCAGAATGGCTAGCCAGAATACGGTACAAATCTTTCTCCAGTTCGAGCATTTCTTTCATGGTCACCTGCATGTCTTTCGACGTGCCCTGTGCCCCACCCGATGGCTGGTGAATCATAACCCGGGCGTGCGGTAACGCCGAGCGTTTTCCGGCAGCACCACCAGCCAGCAATACAGCACCCATAGAAGCGGCAAGGCTCGTACAAACCGTTGCCACGTCGGGCCGTACATACTGCATGGTGTCATAAATACCCAAACCGGCATAAACCGAACCACCTGGGCTATTGAGGTACATGAGGATATCCTTCTTTGGATCGGCCGACTCCAGGAAGAGCAGCTGCGCGACAATGATGTTCGCGATGTTATCATCAACAGGCAAGCCCATAAAGATGATCCGGTCGGCCATGAGCCGTGAGAACACGTCGACTTCACGGAAATTCATCGGGCGTTCTTCAATGACCGAGCGAGTCATATTCTCAACCGAGTTATTTTCAACGGTGTGTTTCACGTAACCGTCCACAGTCAGGCCATTAAGACCCATGTGATTCACGGCGAAATTGCGGAATTCTTTTTCGTAATTCATAATTGGGTTTACTTCTTGATTTGAAAACCAAGAACGCTTGGTGTAAGTTCGAGAATTGTTTCGTTACAAAATTGCGTTATCATACCGAAAAACCTTGTCAGTTTTGGTTTAGATTTTATCGTTGTCACTTGATATGAGCACCCTCATCAATCGCGGTCCGGCCGAAAAAATACGCTTACAGCGCCTTCAGCGCGGTTTATCGCAGGAAAACATGGCCGATTTACTCAATCTGTCCACGACAGCCTATGGCGATATTGAACGGGGTAAAACCGACCTGACCCTCTCCCGACTGGCCCAAATTGCAAACGTTTTGGGAATATCGCCAATAATCCTGCTCAGCGACGAGGCCCTCCCCGCACAGGTTGTCGAGGAAAAATCTGACGAACTGGTCAGCCACGAACTGGAAACCCTCCGCCTGACGCTGGAAAAACAACAGCTCGAACTGGACAAACTGCGGCTGGAAGCCGATTACTGGAAACGAAAATACGACGACCGCATCGCGATGGAAGTCCTGCGTTCCATGGGGGTAGAGCAAAAACGGGAGCGAATTGGGTTTTGATTGACAACGCAGGAGATACCTGCCCATTTAGTACATTTGTTCGTAACGCTTCCTATAGCGGAGACAGTCTTATTTATGGAAAAGCAACACCTCACTTACTTCAAAATCGAGAACTTCAAACGGTTCGACTCCTTCGAGATGAACAATCTGGGGCAGTTCAACCTGATTGTGGGGGACAATAATGTAGGGAAGACGTCGGTGCTGGAAGCGTTGACGTTTGATGAGGATATAACAGTATTAGCATATAACTATTGGATTACATTCTGGGAAAGAGGATTTGTACAATCACAGGAAGCGGAGTTCACTTATAAAGAAATTCAACAAACTCGTTTCTGGGAGGCATTTTTTAGAAAAGCTGGCCCTATAAAAATTTCCGCCAACGATATTGAGCTTAGCCTAGAACTCAGACCTCATCAACAACTTTATGACCATGAAAAGGCGGAGATTAAAGAAGCAGTTGTAACTGTAATTCCAGCTCAATGGTTAAAATTATCTAAAGTATATAACGAAAGAAAATTTATTAATTGGCAACTTATCGCAGCTTATTTTGAAGGATCTGCGATACCTAGCTACAATGGCTTTAGCTTAGACTCTTACGTTCCGTTTATATCAGCAAACATGGGGTATGGATCAGAGTTAATAGGAATCTATTATCAATTCGTCAATTCCAATAAACGTATCAGGAAGGAAATCGAAAATAATTTACGATTGTTCGTTCCAAAAATCGAAGAAATTCGTCCTCATAAAATTGGAAACAGTGAAGTGTTAGGGGTAATTCTGTCA
>CAXTJJ010000227.1:0-9360 GCA_964244155.1 uncultured Spirosoma sp. | reverse complement strand
TGTGTGTCTAACGGCAGCACTTTGCCTCACCAAAACACGCAAATTATGAACTTAACAAATAACACAATCCTGATTACAGGCGGAACGGGCGGGTTCGGAATTGAATTTGCTTCAAAACTTCTGGCGTTGGGCAATACGGTAATTATCACCGGACGAAATGCTCAAAAACTTCAGCAAGTAGCACATAAACTCCCTGAGGTACATACCATACAGAGCGATGTAAGTATAGTAGAAGACATTGACATACTGTATAAACGAGTTATCAGGGAATTTCCGGACCTCAATATCATCATCAACAATGCAGGCGAAATGCGAAAAATCAGCCTTCATCATCAGCACGATCTTGTAGATATCACCCGAGAAATTGACATTAACTTGATAGGCCCTATTCGGATGGTACAACAGTTCCTGCCGCATCTCAAAACAAAAAAATCGGCTGCTATCCTTAATGTTACGTCGGGCATTGCGCTTATGGCTTTTCCTGTATCGCCTATTTATAGTGCCAGTAAATCTGGCCTTCGGGCTTATACACAAGCGTTACGGGTACAACTAAAAAATACGAATATCAACGTTATAGAGCTTATCGCACCCGGCTCCTCTACCGCCCTGAATGACAAATTTCGAAACGAAGACGGCTTTAGTGAGAGCGCCCTGATGGCTCCTGAAAAAATAGTCGATGCAGCCATCAAGGGAATGCAGAATGATAAGGAGGAAATTTATCCCGGTCTTGCTAAATTAATGCGGGTTCTGAGCCGGGTGGCCCCCAAATTTATCATTTCGCAATCGGCTAATATGGGAGCGTCATTTATGTATAGCCAGCAAGAACACGACTACCATGAAAATCATTAGTATCCTACTCTTATTAATTTCGTCGTTCCTAAGCCTCAAGCATGGGTGGGATGCTTTTCAACCCGCTACTGCCGAACAAACGAAAATGATGGCAGACATAGGCATCACGCAGACCATGAAACCTTTCTTTGGCGTGTTTTCAATCATCATGGGATTGATGATTTTATTTCCTCAGACATTTTTCATCGGCAACTTACTTAATGCAAGTACCATTCTGTTAATTATGGCTTTATCATTGAGAGCAGGAACTATCCGTACGGCTTTATTGGAAATTCCTTTTCTTGCCTTGCCGTTACTCTTGATTTGGTTGAAGTATCCGTTCAGGAATTAACCCTATGGTCATGGATTACAAAAAACCGTTCAGAATTAAATCGATAGCAGAAATACATCGGTTGATGAACCTGCCGAAGCCGCAGCACCCGCTCATCGGTATTATTGACCTGAAATGGCTTAAAAATGACCCTAACATTAATTCCGTTATCTCTGATTTTTATGTTGTGTCCTTAAAAAGGGGCTGCGACAAATTATTCTATGGCCAGCAGAAATACGATTTCGATGAAGGGCTAATGGCGTTTATCTCGCCAGGGCAGATTTTGCGCGGAGAAGAGGCTGGTGTACCGCACAATCTAGACGGCTGGATGCTATTCATCCATCCCGATTTTTTGTGGAATACGTCACTGGCTAAAAAAATCAAGCAGTATGAATACTTTGGTTATTCGATCAACGAAGCCTTATTTCTTTCCGACAAGGAGGAAACGATTATCAACGGAATTCTTGATAATATCAGGCAGGAATACCATGCCAACCTGGATAAATTTAGTCAAGATGTGATTATAGCCCATTTAGAGGTGTTGTTTACATATGCTCAGCGGTTTTACGAACGCCAATTCATCACCCGCAAAATCACCAACAGCAAACTACTGGATCGGCTGGAAGCTGAACTAACCCGTTACTTCGATAATGAGGATTTGCTGGCAAAAGGACTGCCTACTGTTCAATATATGGCGGATAAACTCCATATTACCACCAAATATTTAAGCAGTTTATTGAAACAGCTCACAGGGCAAACCACGCAACAACTTATACACGAAAAATTGATTGACAAAGCGAAAGAAAAGCTATCAACGACTGAGCTGTCTGTTGGCGAAATTGCCTACGAACTCGGCTTTGAGCACTCACAATCATTTAGTAAACTATTTAAATCGAAGACGAACCAGTCACCATTAGCATTCAGACGGTCGTTTAATTAACCCGATTTTCAGCAATTGTTCCTATATGGAGAACTCGCTTTTAGCTCGTTCTCCTAAAAACACTCCCGCCTGAGATGCATGAACGGTAACGTATTGGCTGGTTCAATAGGGCTATTGAGGAGATTAATTAGGGTTCCAACTTGATCCATTGGCTGGTCTCGGGAACGGCTTGCCAACGGGCTCAGTTACCATACTTTAATCCTTACAGATTTGCTGCGGTAGAGGTGACTGGTAGTCCCCACGGGAAAACTCTCGTAAAAAGCAGGAAAATTGCTCAGGGTGCCATTCACCCGAAGGTATTCCGGTGGGTGAACGTCGTTTTCTACATTGGCCTTCAACGCTTTCGTCGAATAGCTAGCCCGCCACTGCTGAGCAAACGCTACGATAAATCGTTGACTAGGAGTTAGCCCCTCAAGCTTCTTACCCGCCTGGTATTGGTCCGTTTGTCTAAAGGCATCATAAGTAGCCAGAATACCCGTCAAGTCAGCCATAGTTTCCCCAACGGTAGTAGCGCCATTGAGTGGAATACTATCCAACACCTTGTAGTCATCGTACTGCCTGATTAAGGGGCTGATTTTTTGGTTAAATCTAATCGAGTCAGCTTCTGTCCACCACGTTCGTTTAACACCGTGCACATCGTAGTTTTTGCCTAAGTTGTCCAATGCGTGGGATAGTTCGTGGCCAATAAGGGTACCAATAGCCCCGTAATTAAGGGCATCGTCGCCCCCCGGGAAATAAAAAGGGGGTTTCAAACTGCCAGCCGTAATGATAAACCCATTATAGTCTGGCTCGTATGAACTGGCGATGCTCCAGGGGGGACGGTGCCAGGCGGTTCGGTCTTTCGCTTTTCCAATCGCTTGTAAGTACTTCCGCCTTTTCAACCGAAAGAGCCGGTAATAATTGTCCAGATAGTTATCCTTTGTGAAAGCCAGGCGCATTGACGCCACCGTTTCGGGGTAGCCAATCTTGATCGAGAGGCTATGGATCTTCTTGATGGCCATTTGTCTGGTCTGGGGAGCCAGCCAATCCACGGCCATCAATCGAGCTGTGAGGACAACTTTGATCCGATTAGCAATACTATATAACTTGGCTTTATCTGACTGGCTCAGCGAATTGCGGGCATATAAATCACCGAGTATATCCGCTAGACTATAAGAGTCGTAATAATTCGTCATCAGATCAATTACTTGGCGTTTGGGGTTATACGGCATTTGATTTCCCCATAACGTTTTCTCAACGTAATTGTAGTGGGTTCGGGCCATTTGAGGGCCTAGATAGGCCATGTTGTAGAGCACAAAATCGGCCTCTAACTTCAGCTTCCAATCCCGTAAAGGTATAACTTCTAACAGCTTGTTTAGACCATCGTAGTAGCGTGGGTGCTCCACTGAGATGGATAGCTCAGGTGGGATTGTAAACCGGGTAAAAATTCGTCGCCAGGGCAGATTGGGATATAAATATACTAACTGAGCATAGCGGAGCCGACGAGTCGATATAGTCGAATCGCTATAGGCAGCAAGCTGTTTTTCAACGGCCAGGACGCGAGCTGCGTTTTGTTGGGCGGTGGTTGTGCTATAGCCTAAGTAAGTCCAAAGGGTCGCCAAAAAATGCAAATAGTCCTGTTGTACTGCCAACTGACTCATAGAAGAGGGCTGATAGTATTTTAAGGGCCTAATCAGTCCGGCTCGGCCCAACACCGCTTGCACAATCCGAGTGGTGTCCACATCATCAACCGCATAGAGGCCCATCAACCGATTGGATGGCAGTTCGAGTTGGTCGGCTAGGTAGTGTTGCAAGTCCGTTTTAGTCCGCAGTCGCCGAATGAGTCCCAAGTGCTTTTGTAACGAGCTTCTACTTTTTTGGGGGCTGAGCAAGGAGTCTAGCCCACTGCTATAAAATGCACAGAGCAATCGACCCGCTTGTGTGTGGTTATACTGACCAGCGATCACATCGTTGACTAATACGTTCAGCAGGGAGTCATTCTGGCTTATCAACTCGGTCAGCGCTGAGCGATACCCCTCTGGTGGAATCACCGTGCGCTTAATCCATTGTCCATTAGCGTACTGGTATAAATTATCTCCAGGCGCATACGTAGAATCAAGGGCTAAAAGGCCCACGAAATGATGCACTGTAGAGGGAGACTGTGCCCCGGCCCAATGAGTAGTAAAGGCAAAAAATAAAGCGGTTAATACGCTACAAAGCGCCCATCGATGAGGAAGCATAGAACGAACATAAAAGGACCGTCAACCAAACCCAGGCCCAACTGTTTACCCTTTTAAAGCGTATTATAGCCTATTTCTATTGTCTACTTTTCAGGTTTGGTTTGTGGGACGCGTTCCTAAGAAAGGCTTACCCCTTTACTTTAGGTGGTAAAAAATGATTGTCCCAAAAAATGCTCCCAAATGAGATGAACGAATGGTCATCAATATGCGTCAATAAACGGGAATTTCAAGAGACAGCTTATTTTACTAATTGTCAACTACTACCCGTAGCTTACGCACTGGAAAAAAAATCAACCTCCCTTAACAAGCGAGATCGATTTTAAGTCCGAGCGGGTCTCCCATATTGAAGGCGTGTTTGCCCTGCGTGTAAATATGGGCTTCTACCCGAACCTTGGCTGCCCGATACTTTCGGAGTAACATAACCACCACTTCCGAGCACCATATATCCTTATTAACCACCAGTAAAAAGGCGAGCGGTAAATGAGGACTTACCCGCTAAACCGCTTTTTAGGGCGGTTCATTGTGACTCTCTCACGGAGTGCTTATTTTAGGCCTTCTATAGGGGTCACGCCTTCAACAGACCTTTTTAAGCAAGTATGGCAACCATAACCTGTAAAAACTGTACCCATCAAGTTGACGGAAATTTTTGTGCTGCCTGTGGCCAGTCCTCGCACACCCATGAGATTAATCTGCATTTTGTCGTGCACGAAATCCAGCACGGCCTTCTTCATGTGGACCGAGGCTTCTTTTATACCCTTAAAGAGCTGTTTACTAGACCCGGCCACTCGATCCGAGACTACATCAACGGCAAGCGAGTGGACCATTTTAAGCCCGTCGCCTTTCTGCTCATTATCGCCACGGTTTACGCCTTTTTGAGCCACCTTCTCCATGACCACTCCAATATTGAGGACCTAATCATGGGCTTCAAATCGGTACCTGACGCCAAAAATTCACCTATTTCGTACCGAGCATTTGATTGGATTCTGGCTCACTATGCCTATACAAGTTTGTTGCTTATTCCCATCTCAGCTCTGGCCTCTTACCTCGCCTTTATTAAGTCGGGATACAATTATTTTCAACATTTAGTGTTGAATGCATTCCAAGCTGGTCAACTAACAGCCTTTCATATCGTCTATTTATTTTTCACCTATCTAGTCAACAGAAACCAACCCAGTTATACTTTAGATTATATCGAGATAGCGCTAGGCTTTATGCTCACCTGTTGGACTTATTATCAATTTTTCAATACGATCAACGGAGCGCAGAAGCTCTTACTGACGGTGGTCAATTATTTGTTGTTTGTGCTATTCATAATGGTGGGCACTATTTTACTTTTTTTCATTCCGAAGCCTTTTCAATAAAGCCGTTTGGGCCCCGGTCCGGGTGCTAGTTCTTCGCCTGCGTAAGACTACTGGACAGATCATATGCTCTCGATAGGCAGAAAAGCCAGGTTCGTGACATGAAGGCGGGTTTGGCCCATTGATTTAAAAATGGTAACGTCTATGCGTAACCTATGATCTGCTACCCCTACTTATTTAGAGCTAAGCCTAGTTCGTGGGGCCGTAAATTCCTGCCAATAATAATGCCTTTGGGATCAAGCAGGATCGAAGTAGGCAAACCTCCAATATGATACGTCTCGATCAGATTGTTCGTACTGTCCGAAATAATTTGAGGCCAGGCTAAAGGTTGCTTCGCCAGAAATTTGGCTAAACGATCGGGTGAGTCTTTTACTACGCCAATAAAGACTACCTTATTTTTGTCGACTTTTTGATACAGCTTCTTTAACGCAGGCATATCGGCTACGCACCCCTTACACCAGGGAGCCCAAAAATCAATGTAAACATACTGGCCTCGGTAGTGATCTAAATTAATCAGTTGATCACTGGCAAAGGCTTTGGCACGGAAAGGTCTAAAGGGATAACCCACCTGCAAGGAATAAGATTTCTCTAACGGGCTGACAGGCTCGAGCTCTAACCAATTGTTGAAGACATCGACGCCTTTATTCTTGTAGCTTACTCCGTTTATTTTGATGATATCATTCAGCTCAACTTCGTCTTTGGGAGCCACTTTTTGGGCAGTCAATGTCGTGGCCGGATCGATTAGGTTCGTCACTTCAAAATCAGGCCTGGTAAAGCCTGAAGACACCAGTAAGGAATGGTCCTTGTCCCCCTGTTTCAAAGAGGCAGTGGCATATTGAGGAAAATTGTAGAGTAATTGACTTCCGTACATTTTCAAGACCATGGGCATCTTCATTTGTCGAACTCGCCCTTGCTGATAGACTTCATACTGAATTGAAATGGCTTGTTTATAGCGATAAGGATTGTTAATATCCATCCGTTCTGGATAGATGGTTGCGTCATCGGCAAAGTCAAGATTGTTATTGGCGTCGACCTTGACAGACCATTTTTGGGTTAGTTCATCAAATCCCTTCAGAATATACAGATAACACTTAATGGGGGCTTTAGACAGCTTGGTGGTATCCGGAGACCAGTTCCAGCCCTTTTGCAAGCCTTGATAATCGAGCTGGCTGATATGCCCCGCCAAGACCTGTTGATAAATAAATTGATGGGTATTCAACCAGATATGACAAACCTGGGGATTACTCCAGTGAATGGGCACACCTTTGGCCTCACTATAGGTTTTAGCCCACAGCGGGGAGTCTTTGCTGGCATTATCGATTGGCGAAAAGCCAGGATGAAAGGGGCCATACCCTTCAATGAGCTGGATTGGCAAGAAGCGAACTGTTTGGGTCTGATCAGCCCTTTGGTGGCATGCCATCAATGTATAAACCAGACCTAACAACCAGACGGACATTTTCATGATGATATGACTTGATTAAGCCTGTTATCCAAGTGCTTATCTTGCAGCCAATCTACCAAAATTTTGATTTCTAGAATAAGATCTCAATAAATGCTCCTATGCGAGATGAAGGAGCGTCGGTGAAGGTATTTATTAATGCGGGTATGATTGTTACACAGCTTCCAATTGCAATGTTTAACATTTACTGGAGGCATAACTCACCCGATTGAATTACTTTCCGTCTATTTACCTGCTGGAAGGTGCGTTCGTTTGCAAAATGGCAATTATTTTTTTCGAAGTAGAACATCCCAAGCCGGAGCCTTTTGAGAGCCATGCCGTCGGTGTCCGGGGGTAAACCGCAAACCAGATCCTAGCAACTACGACAAAAAAAAACGAATTTGCCGTTTAATAAGGAGAACGGACTAACCGGTACGACGCTCAACAGGGTATCTTATTCCTCATTACATCCTAAACCCGTTTCAATTCATGAAAAAATCCGTTTTTATGGCTCTTGTTAGCCTGTTCGTTTGTACCAGTACGGCCATGCAGGCGCAATCCATCACGTTAAAGCCCGTTTGGGAAACGGACACGACGCTACGAACACCCGAATCTGTATTGTTCGACCCGACTCATAAAGTGCTTTATGTCGCTTGCATCAATGGCAATCCCACGACGGCAAATAAAGGAAGTTACATCACCAAACTAAGCCTGGATGGCCGGGTGATCCAGTTAAAATTTGCCAGTGACCTCAATTCGACCAAAGGCATGGGTATCCTGGGCAACAAACTGTATGTTACCGAGATGGCGCAGGTAGCCGAGATTGATCTGGCAACGGGTAAAATCCTTCATCGCTATCCAGTCGAGGGGGCGAAGTTCCTAAATGATATTGCCATTGACCCCAAAAAAGGTATCGTGTACGTCTCCGATTCGGATGACAGTAAGATCTGGGCGTTGGCCAACGGAAATGCCAGTCTGGTGCTGGGCAATGCGCCCCTCAAAGGCACCAACGGACTGCTGTTCGACAATGGACAGCTATTGGTCGGCAACGGCGACGGCTCGCTTCTCCGCCTTGATCCGACAACTAAAAAGCTGACAACGGTCGCCAGCGGCATGGGGGGGATCGATGGGATTGTGGCCTTGGGAAACAAGCAGTATCTGGTGACTGAGTGGGGCGGGAAAATCTGGCATGTGCGCGCTGATGGGACAACCGAGCTTAAAATGGACACCTCGAAGGAGAAAATTAACTCGGCCGATATTGGCTACAATCCAACCACCCAAACGCTCTTTGTGCCTACTTTCTTCCACAATACCGTAAAAGCCTACTCGCTCCACTAAGGGCGGATCTGGTGCAGATTAGCATGACTTCTAAACCCTATCGTGCGCTTAAAAAGGCACATAAACTACGGTTCGCCGTCATATTCTTGATTTGAGGTTGTCATAAAAAGTACAATTTTGAGGTAGTTGTTTGACAAGGGAAGGTCGCTGTCCGGGTTTCGCTGTTGATACGCCCAAGATAGGTGACGTCATACCGCTGGACTATCCGCTTACCTCGTTTTCTCTACAACCTGAACAGTACCCATTCATTCTTTATCCGCACGTCGTTCGCTCCTTTTCTATGCCACTGCTACGCTATTGTGTCGTATGCTACGGATAGCGCTGGATGGATGTTAAAATTTTTCTTAGAGAAAATGTAGGGGTGCAAACAAGGGTTATTGATAAAGAAACGGCAGCGCTACATACTCTGGAAATTGTACTAGAGGCAAGCTATTAAAGGGTTAGTTAAAATGGCATCTATTGCTTTTTGATAATCGCTTGATTTCGGTTTTACTAACTGTCAAACATAATTAGTCGCCAACAACGTTTTCCTTAGTTAAATAACGTCAGCCAACAAATGTATATTATTCATATTAGAGCTGTCTATAATTCAAAAAGTTCAGGCGTTTGTACTACTTTAATGCTAATTATTAAATAAGCACTAGTATATTTACGACGAATCTGGAACACGCATGTTACAAAAACGAGTCTCGATTGGCTTATTTGCGCTACTCCTTTGCCACTCACTGGCCAGCGCCATTGTGGGTATCGGTGGTTGGTGGCAGGCTGAGAACGACTTGTCAGAACGGTTGCTGGTATACCGCTCGGTTGATAGCATCGTCGAGTTTCAGGTTCCACTCCAGGATAAAACCGACGGCACTGCCATTGCCCATACCACTGAGGATGGATTTCGCTACCGGGGACGCTAT
>CAXTJJ010000226.1:0-9379 GCA_964244155.1 uncultured Spirosoma sp. | reverse complement strand
ACAAATCCGGCTTTCAGATGCTCATAAAACGAAATCGGATCAACCAGTGACGCAGCACCCTGCGCCATCAATCCGCCCAGCAGTAATTGGAAAATAGCGGAATGCCTGTCGGTCATTTCCAGTACCAGAATAGCCGCCGTAAACGGAGAGCGAACAACGCCGGTCAGGAAACTAACCATACTAACCAGAATGACCAGATTTGTATCACTTGGCGTCACCCGAATCAACCGGGCCAGCCCATCGCCAAGAATAGCTCCCGCACTTAGGGAGGTCGCGAAAACACCGCCTGCTGCTCCACTGCTGTAACTCAGCGCCATACCGGCAAAACGGACTGGAAAAAGATACCAGGGTGTCAGGTGATCGTTTTGAAACAAGAGCCGGTTAATAATAGGTTTGCCCGTACCAACGGCATCTGTACCAACCAGATAGGCTAGTCCCGCCAATAACAGACCACACGCAGCCACCCAGGCTGCCTGTTCCTGAGTGGTGCGAAACCGCCGACGGTAGTCATTTATCCACAGTAACGCTTTGGCGAAAATAGCCCCCGCTAAACCGGAAATCATAGCTACCAGTACAACGACACCTAAAAACCAGCCGGTTGACACCGTAATCTTCGGAAAACCCAGGTACAAATAAGGCCCCAAAATAGCCTGAGCAGTCATACCGGCAATGATTACCGCCGTAAACACGGCGGTACGGAAACGGGTAATATGCGTTTGGGTCAGTTCTTCTACAACAAAGACAATACCACCAAGCGGGGTGTTAAAGGCAGCCGCTAAACCAGCCGCTCCCCCCGTAACGAGCGCAATTTGCCGGGACAGTTGCGGCCAGCCAGCCGGTTGCAATCGGTTAATAGCCCGAAAAATGGCCGCTGAAATCTGGATGGTTGGCCCTTCTCGTCCAATGACGCCACCCCCAACTAGGAGGACTACGCTACTTAGAACTTTCACAATGGCAACCCGCATACTGAGGAGGTAAGCCGTTCGTCCGTGGGTGGTTGGGCTTGAGAGTTCAATACCCGCCATAACCTGCGGAATACCACTACCCCGTGCCGCAGGGGCCAGTTTCGCCACAACGAGCCACGCAGCCAGAAAGGTAAGCGGAGTGGTTGCAAACGTGAGTATTGGGTGAGCCTGAATCCAGACAAAACTGATTTTTTCCGCCCAGACAAACAGTTCTTCGTAGCCAACAGCAACAAGTCCGGTTAGCAGGGAGGCTACCCAAAATGGCAGACTTTGGAGAATAATTCGGCGGACTCGCTCGGTATATAGCCGCTTGATAACGTGCTGATCGAGCCAGGCCAGCACTTGCGCATATCGGGAAGGTCTATTCGGCATGCAGGAATGATGTGTAACAGATTTGTTTTGATAACGCCTGACGTACGCAGATGATTAGGCAAAATGTAAAGTCTAAGCAAATTCTAAGTACTCTTTAATTCCTTTATAACCAGCGGAGATAACCTTTGTCTCATTCTCCAATACGCTAACAAATCCCTATCGGTATGGAAACAACTCAACGAAGCTCGACAACCCTGATCAGCATTCTGGCCATGCTCGTCTTCCTGAGCTTAGTGGGTGGGCTCTACTGGAACAAAACCCGAGCCATGACCGACCATTTTAATCTGGTAGAAAGGCGGGCCGACTCGCTCCTTTCTGTCAAACTCCAGCTTGAAGGCGATGTCAGCAGCCTGGCGAGTCAGCTGGAAACGGCCACGGACGAGAACGGATCCCTGGACAAACGTATCAGTGCCTTACAGGAGCAACTGTACCAACGAGATGTGGTGGAGCAACGGCTTCGTCAGCAAAACAGGTTGCGTACAGGCTCCATTCAGGGACTTCACCGAAATCTGGACTCCATGACAACCATCCGCGATAGTCTGGAGAATCAGCTAGCTGCCATGGCCGATAAAATCAGTTGGATGAACGATGAGAAGGCGTTATTACTCAACCAGACAAAAGAGCTGCAACAAAAACTAAATAACCTGAATACAACCCTACTGGCCAAAGCACCCCGTTCGGCGATCACGGGTGATGATTTCATGGTCGAATCGAAGAAGTCGAATCGAAAAGAAACCGCCAAAGCCAAAAAGGTAAATGCCCTTACCGTTTCGTTACGCATCCCGGCAGAAATGCAGTTGGAAGGAATCCAGGATGTTTATCTGAGCCTGACCGATAGTCAACATAATTCCATTGGTGCCCCCTTAAAAACAGCAACGATTACCCTAAGCGACATCAACGAAGTGGTACCGGTTCATGCGATCCAACGTGTCAATTTCAGCCAGCATCCACAACGAATTTCACTGAATATCAATCCAGAGCATACGCTTAAACCAGGAAAATACCGGGCTTCAGTCTACACCAAAGATACGTATCTAGGCTCCGTCGACTTTCAGCTTCGAGACAGTTTCTGGTTCTTTTAGTTACCTGAACAACAAAAAATTGACTAAATGGAGACGCTGAATTTCAAAACCAATCTGGCCGACAAAGAGGCTATTGCGGCCGTAACGCTGCCCCTCAACGACATCGAACAGGTAGACGGATAGAACATCGACACCGACTCGCCCGATAAGTTGCTAACCGTACAACGACCGATAATCGAATTGCTGATCTGATCCAAAAAGCAGTCGAGCAAGTAGGGTATTGGGCCAAAATTGTGGACGAATGAGCAGCATTTAATGTATACTCATTCACGGGCATCTGGTATAAGATGCCCGTTTTGCTAAAAACAAAACGATTAACCAGCTTCTAAGCCTTTTCTAAGCAGTCTTTAAGCCCCCTCTTAGTTCTGGATAGTAGTTTGCATATACCGCTACCGATGACAGTCTTGTTGTTCGGTCAGCATAAAACCCTATGCAACATGAACACGCTAAAAATCATATTCTCGTTATTAGGACTCGCAGGAACTGCCCTTGCGCAAACGCCCACACCAGACCCGAATACGCTCATGAATCTGGGTCGATTCGATGAAGCCACGCAACGCCTGAGCCGTACTGCACAGCAAAGTCCGTCAGCCCAAACCGTTTTCGATGCTGGCTATGGCTATCTCCGGGCTGGCAAGCCCGATTCGGCCCGGATCTGGTTCGAGAAAGGGATTTCTATGGACGAAAAACGAGCCCCACTCAACGCAACGGGCGATGCCCTTACCAATCTCGTCAAGAATGATCTGGCCAATGCAGAGCCCAAGCTGGCCGAAGTAGTTAATAAGAGTAAAGGGAAAAACGCCGACATTCTTTACCGCATCGGCGAAGCGTATACAGGCTATCTGACACCCGGTAATGGCTCGATCAAGCCGCTTTATCCAAAGGCCGTTAACCCGGCGAAAGCCATTGATTACCTGAATCGGGCCGTTGATCGGGACAGAAAAAATCCAGCCATCCAGCTAGCCCTGGGTGATGCGTATTATTTGAATAAAGATGCCGGTACAGCCGTTACCCGCTACGAAAGTGCGCTTGAACTGGGCATGAATCCATCCCGAATCTACCAACGGATCGGGGATATTTACTGGCAGGGACGTAATCTGAATCTGGCCGTCGAGAATTATAAAAAAGCCATAGATGCAAACGCGAACTATGCGCCAGCGTATAACCAGTTAGCGGAACTGTATTTTCTGGTCAATCGCTACAAAGAAGCGGCCAGTTATATTGATCAGTATGTGAACGTATCACGTGATAAACGGCAGGAGACGTTATTGCGCCAGGCACAGTTTCATTTTCTGGCCAAAGATTATCAGCGAACCGTTAACCTGATCGACAGCAACCGAACGGCCTTAGCCCAGAACCCAATTGTATACCGGATAGAAGGTTGGGCGTATTCATCGCTGAAAGAGCCACAGAAAGCCATTCAGAATATCAGTGCGTTTCTGAAGAAAGCTCCGGACAAGGTAATACCCGAAGATTACAAATACCTGGGTAAAGCTTATATGGGTATAGAAAACCCCGGCAGTGACTCCCTGAAAGCGGTCAATGATTCCATCGGCGTTACGTATCTGGCCAAGGCTGCCCCCTTCGATACAACGGAAAATCTGTATAGCGACATAGCCAAATACTATTACCGGGCTAAGAAACATTCCGAAGCCGTAGCCACACTGGATTCGGCCGCCAAGCACAATTATAAAGCCGATGTACCGGATTTATTCCGCTATGGGATGAGCAATTACACGCTGGGTTTTGGTCGCGACAGTCTCGGAAAACTAGTACGTGATACAGTCCGATTCGCCATGGCCGATTCGGCACTGGCGCTGGCACAAAAACAATCCCCCGAGTATGCTCCAACGGTGCTTTATCGGGCCAAGGCCAACTATTATGCCTACACACCCGAAGAGGCTGTGCGCAATGGCAAAGCGAAGCCTTACTTCGAGCAGTTTATTACGATGATTTCGGATAAAGAAGACGAGAGGAATCGCTATAAAAAAGACTTGCTCCTGGCCTTTAAGTACCTGATTTCGTACAATGAACTGGTTACTAAAGACGACAATGCCCGTAATGAATGGCTACAAAAAGGACTTGCATTATTTCCCCAAAATAAAGACCTAGCCAAGATTGCCTCCCCTGAAATTGACAGCCAATAATAAGTATCTTTTTCACCGTTGAACAATGCTGATTCAAACCGCTACCGGAGCTATGATCTCTGGTAGCGGTTTTGTGTTTTTACGGGCCGTATCCACCTTATTTGAATTTTTCTAAGCAAATTCTAAGAATTTTCTAAGCTAGTTTTTACTTACGCTCCCGTATTTGCGCAGGTAGCAAGCGTAGTAGCCTGTCTACCGGGCTGCATGTTCGCAGCTAGTTAATCATCGTTCAGACCACTCTTCCATATGCACGCTTATTCAGGCTTACTTGCCCTTCTTAGTACGATTATTCTGGCATCCTGCTCAACACACAGCGAAAAAAAACAGAAGTCAGTTCCTGCGCTTCCGGTTATTCAATTGACCCGCCAGGATGCCACGCTCGACCACGATTACGCCAGCAATCTGGAAGCCGTACAGAATGTGGAAGTCAGGGCCAGAGTAGCGGGCTATCTGGATAAAATCTTGGTGGACGAGGGGAAGCCTGTACATAAAGGTCAGCTTCTGTTTCAGCTCAACCCCACCGAATATCAGGTAGAAGTGGATCGGGCACAGTCAAGTCTGGAGAGTGCCACTGCCCAGGCCGAGTCGGCTGAAGTGGAAATGAGCCGGGTAAAACTGCTGGTTGATAAAAACGTGATATCCCCTTCTGAATTAAAGCTCGCTAAATCGAAACTTGAAACCGCCCGGTCTGGCATCAATGGCGCCCGATCTGCCCTGAATAAGGCACGTTTTCATGTCTCGCTAACCAGCATCAGGGCTCCTTTCGATGGCGTCATTAATCGGATACCCTTTAAACAAGGTAGTCTGATTGAAGAAGGCGCGTTGCTCACCTCCATCTCCGACCTGAGGGAGATGTACGCCTATTTCAACGTATCGGAAAATGAATATCTGTCATTCATCAAAAAACGGCTTGATCCCGAAAAAACGACGGTTCGTGAGGTTGACCTGCTGCTGGCCGATGATTCGCCCTATCCCTACAAAGGTAAAATCGAAACCACCGAAACGGTGTTCGAAGGTAATTCCGGTACGATTGCGTTCCGGGCTACGTTCCCCAATCCCAAACGCCTGCTCCGACACGGGGCTACCGGCAAAATTCGCCTGACCACCGATGTAGACGATGCCGTTCTGGTGCCCCAAAAAGCAGTTTTTGAAGTACAGGACAAAAACTTCGTGTATGTCGTTGACGCGACTAATAAAGTTCGATCCCGGAATTTTGTCCCCAGCAGCCGGGTCGATCAATTCTACATCGTTCAGTCGGGCCTCAAACCTGGCGACCGAATCGTGTATGAGGGAATCCAGAGCCTGAAAGATGGCATGCGTATTAGCCCTAAAGCCCTCCCCACCAAAAGCTTACAGGCCTTGTATGCCGCTGCGCGGTAAAAATCAATGGATAATGCAAAATGTACGATGTGAAATGAATAGGCACCCTGTAATCTTGTAATCTACCGACGATCACCCAATAGCCCATTATTCATTATCCGTTACCCATTATTCACCCATATCTCAGGCTATTATGTTCAATATATTCGTTAGAAGACCCTTACTCTCAACGGCCATCTCGGTACTCATCGTACTGATGGGGGTGCTGGCCCTGACGGGTCTGCCCGTTACGCAGTTTCCTGATATTGTGCCCCCATCCGTTACGGTCACCACAAAATACACCGGTGCCAGCGCCGATGTATGTGTCAAAGCCGTAGCGACACCGCTCGAACGGGCCATCAACGGGGTGCCCAATATGACGTACATGACCTCCATTTCGGGGAATGACGGTACTACCCTCATCACCGTATTCTTTAAAGTCGGTACGGACCCTGATCTGGCGGCTGTCAACGTGCAAAACCGCGTGACAACCGTCATGGATGAACTGCCCGAAGAAGTGATCAAGGCGGGGGTCGTGACAGAAAAAGAGGTGAACAGTATGTTGCTCTACCTCAATATTGTCAGCGACGATCCCAAGGTGGACGAAAAATTCATCTACAATTTTGCCGACATCAACGTACTGGCCGAGCTGAAACGCATCGACGGGGTGGGTTTTGCCGCCATTATGGGCAGTCGTGACTACTCCATGCGGGTGTGGCTCAAACCCGACCGCATGACGGCCTACGACATATCGCCCGACGAAGTGGTAGCCGGTATTCGCAAGCAAAATGTAGAAGCGGCTCCCGGCAAAGCGGGCGAAAGTGCCGACCAGGACCCGCAGACGCTTCAATATGTACTCCGCTACACCGGTAAGTTTTTTGAACCGGCTCAATACGAAAATCTCATCCTGCGCACTAACGAAGACGGTTCCCCGCTACGGCTTAAAGATGTGGCCGATGTCGAATTCGGTTCGCTGGATTATGGCGTACTTTCCAAAAACGACGGGCGGCCATCGGCGGCTATCATGCTGAAACAGCGGCCCGGCTCCAACGCCAGCGACGTGATTGCCAACGTAAAAACGCGCATGGCCGAATTGAAAGAGAGCTCGTTTCCGTCGGGCATGACCTACAATTACGCTTACGACGTCTCCCGTTTTCTGGATGCCTCCATCCATGAGGTAGTACGTACGCTGATCGAAGCCTTTGTGCTGGTATTTATTATCGTGTTCCTGTTTTTGCAGGACTGGCGTTCTACCCTGATTTGTGCCCTGGCCGTGCCAGTTGCTCTGATCGGTACGTTTGCGTTTATGAGCCTGATTGGTTTCTCCATCAATCTGCTCACCCTGTTTGCGCTGGTACTGGCCATTGGGATTGTGGTCGATAACGCTATTGTGGTGGTCGAAGCGGTTCACGCCAAAATGGAGGAACTTCATCTGACGCCCCGAGCCGCTACGTTTTCGGCCATGGGTGAAATTGCCGGGGCCATTGTGGCCATTACCCTGGTGATGTCGGCGGTGTTCATACCGGTGGCGTTTATGACGGGACCGGTGGGCATTTTTTACCGGCAATTCTCGTTGACGCTGGCCATCGCCATCGTCATTTCCGGCATCAATGCCCTGACACTGACCCCGGCGCTCTGTGCGATTTTACTCCGCCCCGTACACGGCGAACAAAAAGGGCTGCTGGGCCGCTTTTTTGCCCGGTTCAACCGGGGGTATGAATCGCTGGCAGGCAAGTATCAGGGCTTATTAAACCGGGTAGCGAATCGTAGCGTAGTAACCTGGGGGCTTCTCCTGCTGTTTATCGTGGCCACTTGGGGTATTAGCATCGTTCTGCCCGGCGGTTTCATTCCCACCGAAGATCAGGGCATGATTTACGTCAACGTCACGACACCCGCCGGGGCCACCGTCGACCGAACCGAGAAAGTCATGGACGCTATCGAAGCGGTCGCATCGGAGCAGGAATCGGTCGAAAACGTATCGACACTGGCGGGCTATAGCCTGCTGACCGACGGCGCAGGTGCATCCTACGGCATGGGCATGATCAATTTGAAGCCCTGGGAGGAACGCCACGTATCCATGCAGGAACTGATTGCCACCCTCGAAGAAAAAACCAAAGGCATCACCGATGCGACGATTCAGTTTTTTCCACCCCCAACCGTACCGGGCTTTGGTAATTCGAGTGGTTTTGAGTTGCGCATGCTAGACAGGGGGCGTAGTGGCGATCTGACCCAAACGGCTAAAGTAGCGCAGGATTTTATAGCGGCTTTGAAAAAACGGTCTGAGATCAGTGATGCCTTTACCAGCTTTGACCCCAATTTCCCTCAATATCTATTGCATGTCGATCAGGAAAAAGCGTCGCAGAAAGGCGTGTCTATCGAGAATGCAATGGGTACGCTGCAAACCATGATGGGCAGTTATTATGCCTCTAACTTCATCCGTTTCGGGCAAATGTATAAGGTGATGGTGCAGGCGGCCCCCAGCTACCGCACCAAACCCGAAGATGTGCTGAATATGCGTGTCAAAAACGATCAGGGCGAAATGGTACCCTATTCCAATTTTGTCAGCCTGGAGCGTGTATTTGGACCCGAGCAGCTGACCCGTTATAACATGTACACCTCGGCCATGATCAATGGCGATGCCGCGCCGGGCTACAGTAGTGGTGACGCGATCCGGGCTGTTCAGGAAGTAGCGGCCCAGGTATTGCCCAAAGGATACGCCTACGAATGGTCGGGTATGTCGCGAGAGGAGGTCGAGTCGGGGAATCAGGCCATCTACATTTTCGCGATCTGTTTAATGTTCGTATACATTCTGCTGATGGCGCAATATGAAAGCGTGTTCTTACCCCTCTCCGTACTATTGTCGCTGCCCACGGGCATATTCGGGTCATTTTTCTTTCTACAGGTACTGGGCCTTCAGAACAATATCTACGCCCAGGTAGCCTTAGTTATGCTCATTGGCTTGCTGGGTAAAAACGCGATTCTGATCGTTGAATTTGCCAGCCAGCGGCAGAAGGAAGGCTTACCCATTCTGAAAGCAGCGGTAGAGGGGGCCGTTTCTCGTTTACGCCCTATTCTGATGACCTCCTTTGCCTTTATTGCTGGGCTGATTCCGCTTTGTATGGCCTCGGGGGCGGGGGCGTTGGGTAACCGATCCATCGGAACGGCAGCGGCTGGCGGTATGCTTACCGGAACGTTGTTCGGGCTGGTTATCGTACCCGGCCTGTATGTGTTCTTTGCCAAACTCGCCGAACGGTTCAAATCCAAACCGCCTGTTGATGACGAGTCAGAGAACCACTACGTCCAGGAAACCGAAATTGACATAGTTAGTATATCCACCCAAACGCACGTAAATGGAAAAGTCATTCAATAAATCAGCACCCAACAGGCCCAAAACCCGACGACCTATATCGTTCATCAAGCCTTTATACCGGTTATTAGCTTTGTGTTGTGTTGT
>CAXTJJ010000225.1:0-9398 GCA_964244155.1 uncultured Spirosoma sp. | reverse complement strand
CTAATTTTGGGCATTACAGCCATTGGCACCGGCGGGTTGTTCGCGTGGTTTAGTTATATCGCTCCATTGTTGACCGAAGTGGCACACTTCAGTAGCAGCCAGCTAACCTGGATACTGGTTTGGGCAGGTCTGGGCATGGCCACCGGCAATGTGATTTCCGGCCGTATCGCTGACCTGATCTCACCCAGTAAAGCTACAGCGTTATTTTTATTGCTCATGACAGCCTCCCTGGTGGGCGTCTACTTTGTGGCTCCGTATCAAATACCGCTGTTGATTATGACATTCATTACGGGGGCTATCGCCTTCTCATTGGGTGCGCCCATTCAGATTCTGATGATCCGGGCGGCAAACGGGTCCGAAATGCTGGCTTCGTCGGTGAGTCAGGCTGGGTTCAATATGGGAAATGCCCTGGGTGCTTACCTTGGTGGACTACCCATTGCCGCTGGTTTGGGTTATGCATCCCCGGAATGGGTTGGTGCGTTACTGGCATTTGCCGGTTTTGGCCTGGCTGTCGTCGTCTACTTCCGTCAGAAGGAAAGAGGAGCGGAGGAAAAAGACGAAGCGATTAACTACGAACTGGCTCTTGGTAAGTAGTTGATTGGTAAATTAGTGAAGCAAGATGGAGTGGTTAACTGGTGGAGTAGGGAGAAACCCGTTTACAGCTATACGCTTATCACTTCACCTACTTTACAAAGTACCATTCTAACAATATATTACCGATAGCATTAACGGATTCCGTACTTTACAGGGAATCCGTTTTTTATTTCTAAACCAGCTTACCACATGAATTTTCTATTGTTGCTGCTTGGGATAGGGGCTGTCGTCGTCTATCTGTCGGTAATAATTGTGCAACAGGGTACGGTTGCCGTTATTACGGTTTTTGGCAAATATGCCCGCGTGTTGCGACCGGGCCTGAACTTTAAAATTCCGTTCATCGAAGTCATTTACCGACGTATTTCCATTCAAAATCGCTCTGTCGAACTGGCCTTCCAGGCCATTACGGCCGATCAGGCCAATGTTAATTTCAAGGCTATGCTGGTTTATTCGGTGTTGAATCAGGAAGAGGAAACGATCAAAAACGTGGCCTTCAAATTTATTGACGAAGCCTCGTTTATGCAGGCGCTGATTCGCACCATAGAGGGCTCGATCCGGAGTTTCGTAGCTACCAAACGGCAGTCAGAAATTCTGGCTTTGCGCTCCGAAATTATTGAGCACGTGAAAGCACAACTCGATACGCTGCTCGAAAGTTGGGGGTATCATCTAACTGACTTACAGCTAAATGACATTGCGTTCGACGAAGTTATCATGCGATCGATGGCACAGGTTGTGGCATCCTCAAACCTGAAAGCGGCTGCCGAAAACGAAGGGCAGGCCCTTTTAATAACCAAAACCAAAGCCGCTGAAGCGGAAGGGAACGCCATTCAGATCTCGGCCGAAGCCGAGAAAAAAGCCTCTCAGCTGCGCGGACAGGGTGTGGCTCTGTTTCGGGAGGAAGTAGCCAAAGGTATGGCCGAGTCAGCCAAAGTGATGACAGAGGCCAAACTGGATGCGTCGCTAATCCTGTTCTCGATCTGGACCGAAGCTATCAAACACTTCGCTGAACATGGTAAAGGCAATGTTATTTTTCTGGATGGCTCGACCGAAGGAATGGACAAGACCATGAAGCAATTGCTTGCCGTCGAAAAGATGAGTACAAACGGTGATTCGAGCGGTATTATTACGCCCCCGCCAGCACCGGGCAGACGGTGAGACTATGAAATCTAAAAAAATGTTGGGAACGTTGAGCGTTTCGTTTGTTCTTTTTAACAAACCCTGATTCACGCACAAATGACAAACTTACTTTTTCCCACAGATTTTTCGTCTAATAATAACGTCGCTTTAGATTGGGTAAGGCTTTTTGCCCGCAAAACCGGCGCAACCATTACGTTACTTCATGTCTATCAACCCATGTTACCCGATTCTACCCTGCCCACCGTTGGCGATCCGGGATTGGGTATGATCGCTTCGCAGGAAGTGGAAGATATCAGTCGTGAGCAGGTGAACCTGCTGGCATCCAAACTTCAGTCCGAAGGCTTGTCGGTTGATGTGGAGTGGCGCATTGGCTCGGTCGATGATGAGATATTAACTGTTGCCAAAGAGCGTTCGGCTGATCTGATTGTAATGGGACGCAGTGAGATGAATACCTTTTTCGATCGTCTGGCCGGAAGTGCGGTTAGCGATGTGGCTGGCGATGCCTTGTGTCCGGTGTTAATTGTCCCGGTTTCGGCAGATGGAACCACTATGCGCCCGGCGCAGGTACATACAATTGCCTATGCGATGCAGACGCAAACGACACAGGCGCAGGTGACCTTTCAAACCGAATCACTTCTGGAAGCGTTTGATGCCAAGCTTGTTGTGCTAACCGATGACAAGCTCGATGATGTACATGCTGACCTGATTGTGATGCAATTATCGCCAAAAGCGGGCTTTCTGGACAATCTGTTTCATCCGAACCACACGACGGCACTGATCGAGAAATCGGACGTGCCGGTGCTGGTGTATCACGAGAAGAAATAGCCTTGTCCGAAACAGCTTCCAGGTGTTTATTTGTTCACAAAAAAGCCCTTACGAATTCGCAAGGGCTTTTTTGTGAACTTATAGTGACGAGATCAACCAACGCTGCCTTCCAGACTAATAGCCAGAAGTTTCTGGGCTTCAACAGCAAACTCCATAGGCAGTTGGTTCAACACTTCTTTGGCATACCCATTAATGATCAGGGCTACTGCTTGCTCTGTTGGGATACCGCGCTGGTTACAATAGAATAACTGGTCTTCGCCAATTTTTGAGGTGGTAGCCTCGTGTTCAACCGTAGCCGACGGATTGTTCACTTCCAGATACGGGAACGTGTGGGCTCCGCATTTGTCTCCCAGCAGCAACGAGTCACATTGCGAGTAATTCCGGGCGTTTTCAGCGCGTTTCATTACCTGCACCAGGCCGCGATAGGAGTTCTGGCTCTTGCCCGCCGAAATACCTTTCGATACTATACGGCTTTTGGTGTTTTTGCCGATATGAATCATTTTGGTGCCTGTATCGGCCTGTTGCATGTTGTTCGTAACCGCAACCGAATAGAATTCACCAATTGAGTTATCGCCTTTCAGGATGACCGATGGGTACTTCCAGGTAATGGCTGAACCGGTTTCAACCTGCGTCCAGGAGATTTTGGCGTTCGGACCATCGCAGATACCGCGTTTGGTTACGAAGTTATAAATCCCGCCTTTACCGTCTTTATCGCCGGGATACCAGTTCTGTACCGTCGAGTACTTGATTTCGGCATTGCCTTTAGCAACCAGTTCAACCACAGCCGCGTGGAGCTGGTTTTCGTCGCGCATTGGAGCCGTACAGCCTTCGAGATAACTCACATACGAGCCTTCGTCGGCAACGATAAGCGTCCGTTCAAACTGGCCTGTTCCGGCCGCGTTGATGCGGAAATAAGTTGACAGTTCCATTGGGCAGCGAACGCCTTTTGGAATGTAGCAGAATGAACCGTCGGTAAACACGGCTGCATTGAGCGCTGCAAAATAATTGTCTTTGGCAGGCACCACTGAGCCCATGTATTTCTTCACCAGTTCGGGATGCTCATGAACGGCTTCCGAAATGGAACAGAAAATAATACCGCGTTCGGCAAGGTCTTTCTTGAACGTAGTAGCAACCGAAACCGAGTCCATTACGGCATCGACAGCTACCCGTGGCCGGTTGCTTTGCGAAGCATCTGCGTCGGTTGGGTCAACAACACCCGTTAGCCGTTTCTGTTCGTTTAACGAAATACCCAGGCGATTAAACGTATCAATCAGCTCAGGATCAATCTCGTCAAGTGAATTAACGGTTTTCTTTTGTTTTGGCGCCGAGTAGTACTTTATGGCCTGGTAATCTATTTTAGGATAGAATACATTGGGCCATTTGGGTTCAGTCATTTCCTGCCATAATCGAAACGCTTTCAGGCGGTTTTCGAGCAGCCAGTCAGGTTCATTTTTTTTGGCAGAGATAAAACGAATCGTGCTTTCGTCAAGACCCACCGGGGCCTCGTCGGCTTCGATCAATGTCTCAAACCCATATTTATATTCGGCGTTGGTTATGCTTTCTAAAATATCCGCGTCCTTGCTCATAGTCTCGGTTAATTGCATGGTTTTTTCACCGCTGCAATGTATTTTTAACAATCTGCCGGATGGGTACGTTCCGGGTATATTGGACAAATATCGGAAACTTTCTGTTATCTCGCACCTGGAGTCTATCTGCTACCGGTTATGCTTCACCACCGCCTTACCGGCGAGATATAGGTCACTCTTTTGTGTTACGACATTGGTCGGAGGAGTACCTGCACTGGCCGCCAATAAAAAAAGTCGCTACTCGGCGAGTAGCGACTTTCCATACACAAAAAGGATTAATTACATGGTGGCACCGGGGGTGACCTTGATCGTACTATAATACAGCGTGGTTAGCCCTTCGAATCCTGAATCGGTTCCGACAATCAGCCAGAGTTCACCCTGGGCGTTACTCTTGGCTACGAACGGTTTACTGGCGTTAGAACGGGTGATGAGTTTATACCCTACCGCATCAGTTCCTGTGCCTATATCGCCCAGCCGGATGGCGTCTTTGCCATCGTCGTTCTGAGCCCCCTTGTCAATATTGGTTGTATAAAAACCGTCTTTTAATACTTTGACGGGCTCAATAGCTGATGCACCCGCTTTCAGGAAAACGCTGCCCCCCGGCGATCCGCCAATGCCTATTGAGTTGCTGGGATACTGTGACGCTAACTCCACCTCAAATACTAACGAATAGTCTGTGCTGGGTTTTAGGCCGGTTACTTTCTTTTTCAGAAACATGAATGCATCGTCACTGCGATTCATACTTGACAGCATAATCGACTTGCGCGTTGTATCCAGCGGTGTTGGCAGCCCTTTCCAGGCCGATTTAAACTCCATGATACTGTCTTGTGCGTTACTGTAATCAGTAATGCCAGCCACCCAACCATCGGTATCACGTTGAAAAGACGACTGGTAGGGGAGGCCAACCGGCAGTGGCGAACTATCGTCTTTGCAAGCGGAAAAAGTAATCAAACTGGCTGTAAAGGCAGCCATCACGAACAACGTTGATTTCATTATTTACTCGGTTTGTTTACCCTAATGACTCGCCCGACTAATTAACCGTTGTAAAGCCGTGTTGAAAAACTTAACGGGATCGACTGCGTCCTGACGAGTCTATTCCACGTAACGCGAGATAAAACGCTATTACATAGGTCATTTGCAGGCCTGCCCCAGACCAATCTTCTTTTAGCGTTGTGCCGAATAAAAGTGCACTAATAACCAATCCACCGGCGAAGTAGCCCCACTTTGTTAGTTGACCACCGAGTAAAATCAAAATGCCAATCGTTAACTCAACAAAAGGCAGTGCATACAGAAAGGCTCTCGTTAGTAGGGTGGGAAGAATGGTAGAAGCAAAACCCGCTTCTGTCTTCGTCACGAAAGTGGTTAACTTGGGCAGGCGAACCAGCCCATGCATAAGCATGTTGATGCCCAGTCCGATACGTATGACGAGTTGAGCGAGTTGATTATTCGTCATCACTTTCGTCTATGTCGCCATCCGCCACTTGCTGTTGTATCGTTTTGTTTTCATCGATACCACTGCTGTCCTCATCCGAGTCATTCACTTCCTCCTTTTCAGGTTCAGGGCCCTGACTGACAATGGGATTATGGTACGGGGCCTGCGCCACGCCACCGTCGGCGGTTTCGCCTTGGATCATTTTGGTCATTACGCCCTGGTTTTCGTCGTCGGCAGGATTGTAGGTTGTGTTAGAGTTCATCGTGTTCGTAGGTGAAAGGTTGAAAAGTTGACCTGGGGGATAATAGGCCTTACACACTGCCTGAACGGGTCACGTGGCCACCCAATGCGTAGTTATCATCCTGCTGATGGTCGTGTTCGCCGGTTGGGTCGCCGTCGTCGTCGAGGGGTTCATCCGCCAAGTCCTCTTTCTCGGCGTCGTCATCATCGGTGGAAGTTTCACTTTGATCTCGAAAATTTGCGGAGTTAGTTTGTACGTCGTCCGTATCGACTACTTCGGCATTCTCAGGTAATTCTTTGCTGGTTGTCATTGTCTCTCCGTGGTTTGTTACAAGCTATAACCCGGTAGAATAGCGAAAGGTTAGACTTATTTGGTTGACCAAAACTTCCCTGTTGATCTATGTCCTGCATGAGAGCGTTTTACTTATTTTTGAGTCTGTCCATTTCTCTTTTCGGCCGGGCGCAAACAACCCGCGAACCCTTGTTCACGTCCTTTGACGGAACCAAAATTCACTATGAAATTTTGGGCGAGGGAAAGCCCGTTGTGTTACTGCATGGATTTATTTCCAACAGTGAAAGCTGGAGACGGGCCCCTGTTCGGCAGGCTTTGGCCGATGCCGGCTTTAAAGTCGTGATGCTCGATTTGCGGGGTAACGGCCTGTCAGATAAGCCCCATACGGCTGAAGCATACCGCGATAATACTGAACTAAAGGATGTAGTGGCCCTGATGAAACACCTCGGCCTCAAAAACTACGACGTAGTAGGTTACTCGCGCGGGGCCATTCTGACAGCTAAATTGCTGACAATGGATAAACAGGTTCGTCGGGCCGTAATGGGGGGTATTAGCGTCGACTTTTCCGATCCCAACTGGTTCCGGCGTAAGAATTTCCATGAAGCGCTGACCAAGCCCGGCAGCCATCCCGAATTGCAACCTGCCATTGATTATGCCAAAAAATCGGGTGCCGATACGGTAGTGCTAGCGCGTTTGCAGGAGTTTCAACCGGTAACGAGTCGTGCCGAATTGGGAAAGATCAAGATTCCGGTTCTTGTGGTCAACGGTGATAAAGATATGGACAACGGTGATCCCCAAACCCTGGTCGATGCCATTCCCGGTTCCCGGCTGGTTATTGTTCCCGGCGATCATGGCGGGGCCATGCGTACCCCGGAATTTTCCAAAGCGGTAGTGGATTTTTTGACGAAGTAATCAGGGCAATCCTGAAATGCCCATCAAGCCGTTCGGGTTTGGGCAGATTGACAGGAATCTGGCGCGGTCGGTAACTGAGCAAACGCCCGGAAAATCGCCTTTCAGACCGAGCATATCGGTCATCAACTGGAAGTGCAGGTGCGGGGGCCAATCGCCGTTTTCGGGGTAAGGGCCAATTTCGCCGAGCTTATCGCCTGCCTTAAATGTCTTGCCTTCATAAAGCCCGGCCAGTGATGCGCGGGTCAGGTGTCCGTAGAGGCTGTAACGAGCCACGGCTTTAGGGTCAGTGTGTTCCAGAATAATCGTTGGGCCGTAATCGCCAAAATTATTGTTGTCCTGAAAACTGTGAACTACCCCGTCCATTGGTACATAAACAGGTGTTTCGGCATCGGCCCAGAAATCAATGCCGAGATGAATTTCACGGGGCTCCTCCGCACTGGTGAAGTGTTCACTTCGGCGATAAATAACCCGATGTTCGTTGTAGCCGCCTACGCCAATTTTCGCCCCTGCTGACCGCATCCTGCCAAACACATAGTCTGAAAAGCTGGCCGTATTTGTCAGGTCAAGATCGCTGGTGAGGTCAGAATTGGTAGCTGAAAAATCGAGAACAAGGTACGGGTCTTTCTGAAAATTGAACGGGAGAAGCATGAACAAATATAGTCGATAAGAAGATGAGCTCTGAGCCGTGTTAAACATAAGAAAGTTTACTTTAAAAGCGTTAAGATCAGGCTTATGAAAGCAAGTCTGGTTTTGAAAATTGCGTTTTGACGTTAACGTAGTCTATCAATTGTATGAGACTCAACGGTACTTTTTTTTCGGTAATTATCAGCCTATTCTTACTGATGCAAGCTTGTGTCGAGAGGAATATATCCATTGTTCAGAGAGGTGATTGGACAATCAAATCCGAATTTGAAGGGATAGGGCGAAATGCAGCCGTTTCATTCACTATTGGTGATCTCGCCTATGTGGGAACGGGTTCTGACGATTCGCGGCAGCCACTCAGCGATTTCTGGCAGTACGATCCGTCAACGAATTCATGGTCGCAACGGGCAAATTTTCCCGCTAAAGCCCGTAGCGAAGCCGTTGCGTTTTCGGTGGGTATGAAAGGCTATCTGGGCACGGGTGTTGATCAAACTACCGGAACCCTGCTCAATGATTTTTACCAGTATGATCCCATCACAAATACATGGAAGCGTGTTGCCGATTTTGGCGGCTCAGCCCGGCGGTCGGCAGTTGCTTTTGCAGTTGGGTCGGCAGGCTTCGTCTGTACAGGTAATGACGGACATGAGCAGCGTGATACGTGGGAGTACAACCCGGCCACCGATACTTGGACGAGAAAAGCCGATTTTGGGGGTAGCGCGCGGGTAGGAGCTGCCACATTCGTTATAAACAATCTGGGGTATGTTGGCACCGGAGCCGCGAACTTCGTCAATCAAACCGATTTGTGGGCGTATGATCCAGCAAACGATTCATGGGCCAAACGACAGGATTTTTCCAGTGCCGCACTTACAAATGCATCGAGGGTATACGGAGTCGGTTTTGCTATTGATGGTATTGGCTATTTGGCAACAGGGGCTGGCGCAACCGGTGTTTGGGCCTATGATCCGGTAAGGGATTCCTGGATGGACAAGGCCGCGTTTGAGGGAACGAGCCGGTCACAAGCGGTTGGATTTGCCATTGGGTCGAGGGGCTATGTGACTACGGGAGTGAATGGCTCAGTTTCGTTCTCCGATTTATGGGCTTTTGACCCTGACCTGTAGCGAGTGTATCTTGGCGGTCTCAACTATCGAAGATATATTTACAGCTATTTTTTTACTAAATAGTCGATCAATCAGGACTATTCACAATTATATTCTTCGGCAAACTGACTGCTTAACCTAATTTTATGGAAGTCACTATTGACAAACCCGCAAATACACCTACGCTCTTTGGTCACCCGATGGGCCTTTTTGTTCTGTTCCTCACCGAAATGTGGGAACGGTTCAGCTATTACGGAATGCGGGCTATACTACTCCTTTACCTGATCGACAATGTTAGGGGCGGTATGGGGCTAAACGAGGCCGAAGGCGCGGCCATTTATGGAATTTATACGGCCTCGGTTTATTTACTTTCATTGCCCGGAGGGTGGATTGCTGACAATATTTTAGGGCAACGTAAATCCATCTTCTATGGCGGGATCATCATCATGATCGGCCATATTATTCTGGCCTTTCAGGCAGGTGCGGGCGTCTTTTATGCGGGTCTGTGTGTAGTTGTTCTTGGCACTGGCTTGTTAAAACCCAACATCAGCACTATCGTCGGCGAACTGTATCCAGAGGGTGGAGCGCGTCGGGATTCAGCTTTTTCGATTTTCTACATGGGTATCAATCTTGGTTCATTC
>CAXTJJ010000224.1:0-9408 GCA_964244155.1 uncultured Spirosoma sp. | reverse complement strand
CTGGGGGTCTTACATGGGTAAAATATCGACAACAAGCCCCAACAGTTACACCATTGAGTACTCGACAGAGGCTGCTTCATCCGGAACGCATTCTATTAAGGTTAGTTGCAACGCGGTAAAAAATGACACAACTTACCAGTATATGCAACAGATTCTTTACACATCCAGCACACCTATTCCTGCGGGTGCCAAACTAACGCTGAAAGCCAAAATAAAGACCAATAACATACAAGGAAACGGCATTGCTTTGGCAATGGGGGGTAATCTGGGGGCAAGTGATAAATACGCATCGGCTTTTTATTCGTCGACTGAGGGAAAAACGTTGATCAACGGCACAAACGATTTTAAAGAATATACATTGACCGTTGATGCATTCCCGGCCAAAGCCACCAGCATGTATGTCCTTCTGTTTTTTCTGCCAAAAACTACCGGCACTGTTTATTTTGATGATGTATCACTGAGCGTAAACTAGCTTTGTAAAGCTACCTGCCCACTGTATCCGCCCAAACAGCCTGGCTGGTCTGGTAGGGTGTATATGCGTAAAGGCACAACCAGCCGCCGTTGATAAAGCTGTCGCGTGGCTACTTCAATAGAACAAGGACAAACATCTTTATGCGCACTGAAAGCTTTCATTTTACTGCTTCTATAGCTTGCCGCCGGCCTGTTTGAACTAACCCTTTAGCATTATCAGCGTGATGAACTCATAGGGCTGTCAATAGCTTTTTCAACACCGCTGGCTCTACCCGGTGCCCGCCATCGAAAACAGTGATTTGCAGGTTGGAAACATCCGTTTTTAACCGGTTAATGTACCCATCAATATCGGCTATTTCCCGGATGTACTCGTCCTGCCCGCCATATACATAATGCATTTCTGTGTCGGTAAACTTCTTCGCATCAATCAGGTTGGTTAAGCCCTGTGGAAAATAACCGGCCCAGATAATAAGTCGGTCAACATGGATATGGCCATTATTCAGCCATCGACAGGCAGTTGCTGCACCCTGCGAAAACCCGAAAAGCGTAATGGTTAAACTAGCTTCAACCGGATTGCGATTATCCAGAATGAGGTCATAAAGCGAGTTCAAATAAATCACGTAGTCACTGATCTCATGATCACGGTCTTCGCGGCTCATCCACGAAGCACCAATCCGCTGATAATCGGTGTTTAGATACATTCGTGATAGCCCTTCCGGTACCACAATCAGCGTTTGGCCATCGTCGAGATCACTAAACTTACGGCCGAAATACTGCGCCAGTTGACCAAAACCATGCAAACAGAACCAGATATTTTTTGTCTTATCGGTTAGTTTGCCAATCGTATAATACCGGGCTGTGCGCCGAACCAGTAGATGATTTTCCTGTAGCATAGTGTTTTACCGCTGAAACCTGGATTGTTGGCGGTCGTTCTTCCGTTCTTCGTAATGTTGTTTACTGGCAATGTAACAGAGCCGTTCAATCTGAGCATGAACAACGCCAGCAGCATCAACCCAGTCGACTTTAAACGTTTGTTCGGTTTGTCCATTGGCCAATACTGCCTCGCGAACCATTTCGAGTTGTTCGTCCGTGATTTCGAAGCGGGCGTAGAGCGTTTGGCGGCCAGGCTTCCGAAACCGAACACTGCCGGTTTTATCCCAGACTACGTATTGGTTGCCCAGACTTCGCAAGAGTATGAGCATGTAAAACGGGTCGGCGGCAGCGAACAGGCTGCCGCCAAAAATAGTGCCTACATAGTTGTAGGTCCACACGTTTCGGCGTAAGCGCAGGTGTACCTCGCGCCAATCGCCCGACCAGAATAGAATCTTGCCGCCTGTGCCGAAATACATGGGATACCAGTTCATAAGCTGACGAAACCGCCAGGATTTGAATGATTCTTTACGACTGGTTTGCAGAAAAGTGAGTTTCATACGAGTGAGCAGTTTTCTATGCAGGACTTTGGCTTAGAGCGGTGTCACGGGTACTAGACAATGAATAGTACCTGTGACACCGTTCTGTTAGCATACTAGACAAACTCTTTCCCTTTTTTAAGAGCTTGTGCTACTTGGCCGGCATGATAGGAATTATGGTGCATGAGGAAGGTAAGCAACTGCATTCTTGATATTTCGCCAAAAGGCGATGGAACAATCTCGGCCCATTGGTCGTCGCTCGTCTGCTGAATATGTCCGGCAATCATCGCGAAACTGCTGTCAAACAGTTGTTGAACCGCAGCCAGATCGAGTGGCTTGCCTTCGTCAGAAACGCCCCCGACAGCCTGTAATGGAATGCTGACTTCCTGACCAAACAGCATCCAGGCAAAGCGGTGCATAACCTCGGCTGTATGTAGCGCAATAAAGCCTGCCGAAGCTGTTTCGGGTGTCAGGCGATTGCGGTAATTATCAGGCGTCAATTTCTTGACAGGTCCCGATGCGGTACTCTGGTTAAATTGCCAGAGTTGGGTCAGTAGTTCAGTTGTCATGGTAGAGTTAAGGATGGAAATTCTATTTTTTAGGTAAAAGTTTAGTGAATACGGTATCAGAAAAAGCCGTCAGCCCATCAACAGCCGTAGGGCCAAGGTCAGCATGGATTTTTTCGTTGAGCACTTTCCATATTTTATGGCAGCGTTTGGCCAGTAACCGCCCTTCTTCGGTTAAAAACAGACCATTTCGCAGGTTATCGGTAAGCCATCCCTTCTTTTGCAGTAATTGCACATCCCGGCTCATCGCCGATTTCTCAATTTGTAGTCGTTTCGATAACTCCGCCTGCCGAATGCCCGGCTGAGCAAACATATGCATGAGTAGTCCCGCCTGGGCGAACGTAACGCCTTCCGGTACGAACGCATCGTTGTAGCGCCCCGTCACTACACGCGACAGCATCCGAAGTCTGCCAGCAATACAATAGGTTTCGGGTGAGCTGGCGGTCTGTTGATTAGGCTCGGTGTTCATGGCGTAAATATAAATCATAAAGTTGTATATGCAACTTAGATGTACAAACGAATAGCTCACCCGAATTTGATGAGCTGTTCGTTTAGATTAATCCTTAAACCTCCCGCGACGAGACGGCCTGAGCGGACACTGGTTCACTCAGTGCCACTTCTTTAGGCGGGTGCTGACTCCAGTAGGTCGCCAGTAGTGAACCCGTAGTGTTCATGATTGGGCCGAAGAGGGCAGGGGCTAGCCCAACCGTAGCTACTTTGCCCATTTGAACAGCAATGCCAGACGCCAGTCCGGCATTCTGTAGGCCAACCTCAATTGCTACTGTTCGGCAGCTTTGTTCATCCATGCCGAATAGCCGGGCGCTCCAGTAACCGAGGGTAAAGCCCGTCAGGTTATGAATAAGAATGCAAAGGGCCAGTGTCCAGCCCACTGTCAGCAGGCTATCGCGCCCGGTGGCGGTAATGATGGCCACAATCAGAACAATGCCCGCCATTGAAATAAGCGGCATAATCCGGTTCAGGATAACGGCCGATTTATGGAAAATCCGGTTTAATGCCAGCCCAACGATAACCGGCAAAATGACGATCTGCATAATCTCACCCATCATTTTCCAGAATGATATCTCGATAAACTGCCCCGCCAGCAGGGTCATTAAGGCAGGCATCAGGAAAGGCGCGAGCAGGGTCGACAATGTTGTAACGGTAATCGACAGAGGTACATTGGCTTTGGCGATGAAGCACATTACGTTAGAGGCCAGCCCGCTGGGTGAACAGCCGATTAAGACGACACCAGCCGCAATTTCGGGAGGGAAACTGAACACGTTTGCGAGTGTAAAGCCCAGCAGTGGCATGATCAGGAAGTGACACGTAACGCCAATGAATACGGCCTTAGGCTGTTTAATAACCCCCTCAAAATCCTTTATCGACATGGTGGTACCCATACCCAGCATGATGATTTGCAGCAGCGGGACAATCAGTTTCTTCAACGGAAAGTCGCCGATCTGGGTTAAAGGTCCCGGAAAAACAAGGGCTATAACAACGGCCAAAACGATCAGGGCCGTGTAAATCAAATTGCTGTAGGATGAGCGGTCATTGGTTTCGGCTTTCATCTCCTAAAATCAAGAGTAGACTATGGAATATGCGGTTGCGTTTAGGTAGTTAAAGCTTTTACAGGCTAAAACTTACCCGTTTTAAATTGTTGGGGCCAAGCCGCATGGCCGACCGTTCTGCCTTGGCCCCGGCGAAAGCTAACCTTAAATCGAAGCAAGAATGCCCTCTTTTAAGGAGTAGGTCGATGTTCTGATTTGCGAGATGCCATACGATTTTAGCACGTAATCAATCAGGCAAACCGCTACCACAATCATGTCCACGCGCAGTTCGATCATGCCGGGAACCTGCATTCGCTCGGCATGATTACGGGTAATCAGCAGTTCGTAAGCACGGTAAAATTCACTGATGGGTAATGTAAATGCGGATTGATCGGGATTGGGCAGGTGCCCCTGTTCGTGCATGAACCACATATCGACCAGCGTATCAAACGAACCCGACGAGCCAACCAGAACGGTTGGCTGATACTGGTGGATGGCATTTGCCAGGGGCATCAGTTGCTCCTGAAAATAGTCGTGGAGCCGCCGAATGCTACCCGAGTTGATCGGCTCGTCATGCCCTGACGTTCCCGGCATAAAACGCTCCCGAAGCCGTTGACCGCCTATTTCGAAACTTTGTTTCCAGAATGTTCGCGACTGATTGCCCAGAATAAACTCAACACTGCCCCCGCCAATATCCATGACCAGCGACGTAGCCTCATCCAATGCCCCGGCTGCCCGAACGCCCTGATAGATGTAATCGGCCTCCTGCTCGCCCGAGATTACCGTAATCGGGATACCCGTGGCCGCCCGCACGCGTTCAATGAATTCAGCCTGGTTGCGTGCTACCCGAATGGCACTTGTGCCCGTAGCGATAACCTGACTGGGGTCGACATTATGCTGGTCGAGCACCTGCCGAAAATAAGTTAGCACGCCCAACGCCCTGCCGATCCCTTCTTCGGTGATGAGTCCCTGATTGATACCGGCCTGCCCGATTTTGGCGGGTCGACTTTCGCGAAACAGGGTTGTGTAGGTCGAGTCGATTTTTTCAACGATCAGCAGGTGAAATGTATTGGTACCTAAGTCGATAATGGCTTGTTTCATAGTTGCAAATCTATTACCTTTGCCGTCCGGTTTTTAGCTAAAACAGAAAATTTAGAACATGCTTATCATTAACGTAAAAGACAACGAGTCGATTGACAAAGCCCTGAAACGCTTCAAAAAGAAATTTGAGAAGACGGGTGTGTTGCGGCAGTTGCGGTCGCGGACGGCTTTCCAAAAGCCATCCATCAAGCGTCGCACAGAGATTATCAAAGCCACCTACAAAGAACGTATGTACGGCAATCACACAGAGCAATAGGATTCGATCCGGCTCAGTGGTGTGAAGTTGGTTGTAAGTGAATCGTTGATTGCGCAGTCAACGAGAATGAATCGCCAGATAAGACACGACAAAAAGCAGCAGGCAGAGATGTTTGCTGCTTTTTCTTTTTCTGTCATTCCGACGAAGGAGGAATCTTGAGGCTACTAATGCGGGCGTTTAAGATTCCTCCTTCGTCGGAATGACAGAAAAAAAAGTAGCTTTGTTAAAGCGATAATCCTGTAAATTCTTAAAATCCTGTGAATCCCGGTCAAGATTTCCTCCAGCACATTCGGTACGAAAAACGCCTGAGCCATCATACCCTAACGGCCTACGCAAATGATCTGGAGCAGTTTTGTACGTTCCTGAGTACCGAATGCAACATCGACAAGCCCGAGCTTGCTGACTTCCGGCATGTGCGTTCGTGGATTGTAAGTCTCGTTGAGAGCAATATTGATAAATCATCGGTAAACCGCAAGATTGCTACGCTGCGGGCATTCTTTAATTTTTTGTTGCGCCGGAAACTCATTGACTTTGACCCCATGTCGAAGATTCAGGCGTTAAAAACCAGCAAGAAACTTCCGCAGTACGTTGAAGAAAAACCCATGGAAATGCTGCTCAGCGATGTTGAGTTTGCCGATACCTTCGAGGGGCTTCGCGACAAACTGGTACTCGAATTACTCTACGGAACGGGCATCCGCTTGAGTGAGCTAACGGGTCTGAAAACTGTTGACGTAAACCTCTACGAGAAAACAATAACCGTGCTGGGTAAGCGGAATAAACACCGCATTGTACCCCTGACGGACCCGCTGTTTGCACTCATTCAACAATACAGCCAACTGAAAGAAACCGAGTTTTCGGGTCAGGCTGATCCCGTCTATTTTATAGTGAGCGATAAAGGCGTTGCGGCTTATCCGATGCTTATTCAACGCATTGTAAAACAGCACCTTGCCTTAGTAACAACGCTGGAAAAGAAGAGCCCGCACGTGTTGCGTCACTCGTTTGCCACGCACCTGCTCAACCGGGGGGCCGACTTAAATGCCATAAAAGATTTGCTTGGACACAGTAGTTTAGCCGCTACCCAGATTTATACGCACACCAGCCTGGAGCAACTGAAAAAGACCTACGATCAGGCCCACCCGAAGGCAAAACGGTAGCTCATGGCTGGTGAATGCCGAACGTAACTCGGCTGGTAATTCTAATACTTTTTGCGTCATGAATATTCTTACAATGAGCCAAACGCTGTTCTATTTAATTGAGCAGCAGCCTGATTCCGAAAAGGCAGTCAATTACCTTCGACAACAAGCCGATGCGTTCTCGGCGAATCCGCAGGTTTCCGTGTTCTATCGTGTTTTTACGGCCATGCCACGCTTTGTTGGGAAGCAACCGGTAACGGTTCCGGCTGATATACAATTTGCGTTACAGCGGGTTCGACCCGGCTTTACGGTGGCCGACTGGACACTTGTCCGTCTGGCGCGGGTGTGGTGGTTACTTCAACTTCCGGCCGACGATGAAGCCACTTACGTAAAAACCATCACCGAACTGTTCAAAGCGGCTGAAATGAACGAATTGGTGGCCCTTTATTCAGCCTTGCCGGTTCTGGCGTACCCCGAGGCTTGGGTATTTCAGGCAACGGAAGGTATCCGTAACAACATAGCCGATGTGCAGTCGGCCATTATGCTGCATAATCCTTTTCCGGCCGACTACTTCAGCGAAGCGGCCTGGAATCAACTGATTATGAAGGCGTTCTTCACCTATAAAGACATTACGCAGGTTATCGGTCTGAATGAACGCAACAACGCCCGACTCGCGCAGACGCTGACAGACTTTGCTGCCGAACGCCGGGCTGCCGGGCGTAGTTTGCCTGCTCATATGGAAGAGTTGATGTGACGTAACGCGGACGACCCACCGTCCGCATTACATTAATAAAACCGGTACGAAATCCCCGCCGAAAGCATCAGCGACGGGCTACTGTTCTTCAATAGATCGTAGTTGAAGAACACGTTCTGGTATTGCGCCTGAATTTCGGCGCCAAGTCCCTGTTCACGTTTGCCGTAGTATTTTAGCCCAATAGCGGGAGCAATCGCTCCTCTGAATCCATGCGACTGATCGGCCAGTGTGCCGAAGTAGTTAGTGTAGTCAACATAGGCACCCCCACCCGCAAACTGGACATATGGCCGAAGGGCAGCCGCATTGTCGGCGAAGTAGTAGGAGAGGGAAACCATTGCCGGAATAACCGACAGCGTTCGCGTTTGTACCGCCGAAACATCCTCGTCACCAACTTGATAGACTTGCCGGGCAAAGCGTTGTTTGTTATACTGGTAGCCTGTTTTTATACCAATCGAAAACCGTTGTGGAAATAACCATTCGCCATCCAGCGCAAGGTTAGCAGGGGATAGTTTATCAATATACCCCTGAGTGCCGCCCATCGGAAAAGCGACACCATACCGGGCCGAAATATTGAATGTCACGTATTCCTGATAGGGTGATGGAAACCCGGCGTTTCCCTTATTGTCGTTCTGATACTGCGCCCAGGACGTTGTTGTTAACGTCATCAGGGCAATGAATGCTATGATCGGTTTCATGAGTGCTTATTCGGTAGCCTTTAAATAAGGCGATTGGTTGAAAATGGCGGTTATCGCTGTGTCGACTGCTTGCTGATCGGTGATGTCGGTACCCCGAATCGTTGCGTCATATATGACATTTAATTGGGGCTGCCCGGTGCCCGTGCCCGTGGCAGGACGATTTTTCAGGTCGACAATCTGAACCTCCCAGTACTGGTCGGTAACCTGATACGTGTAATAGCTGGGATAATAGGGGCTATATCCGTAACCACCCAGACCACCATAGCCCCAATAGCTCGAATAATAGGAGTAGGGATTCGACGCCACGCCGGTGTATTGGTTATTGACTCGAATAATAGCTACGCCCAGGTCTGCGCTATCGCCTTTACTAACCCGCTGAAACCCTTTGGCGGTCATGGCATTGGCTACGTTGGTAACGAAGCGGCTCGATATCGCGGTTTGAGTCGTCTCGTAATTGTCATTCGACTCAATAATTACCGAGTCGGGCAAGCTAAAGGTTTTGTACTGACTAAAGTTGACCGAGCGGTCGTAATTGGTAATATACACCGGACTGTCGGCCGGACTTAGGTCGTTAATAGCATTGTCTTTGCAAGCGGTTAACCCTGCGCCTGTCAAGAACAGTAGAGCTACCCATAGGCTCCACTTTCTTCCTTTACGTTGATGAGACATCTTCATGGTTGCATTTGTTGTATGACTATCTATAAAACGAATAGACTAGTATGGAGTTTATCAACTGGGAATTAAATGTTGATAAAAATCATACTACAAAGCGATCTTTTTTTAATGAACTTTGCTCCGTAATCGGCGTTTTAAACGAACCCTTAGTGTAACATAGGTATGGATTTTATGAAGTCAATTGGTGGCATGTCCTTTTTCGATATGCACGTCCACATGAGTGCCCGCACCACAGACGATTATCAGGCGATGGCCGATGCAGGGGTAGTAGCTGTGATCGAACCAGCTTTCTGGCTAGGTCAGCCGCGTACGGGTGTCGATTCGTTTCGGGATTATTTTGCCAGTCTCGTTGGTTGGGAACGCTTCCGGGCCTCGCAGTTCGGTATTCGGCACTATTGCACCATTGGGTTGAACTCCAAAGAGGCCAACCAGGAAGCATTAGCCGAACAGGTTATGGAAATTCTTCCTTTATTCATCTATAAAGAAGGTGTGGTAGGTATTGGCGAAATTGGATTCGACGACCAGACGCCCGCCGAAGATAAATACTACCGGGCACAGTTGGAATTAGCGCGTGAGGCAAACTTACCCGTGCAGATTCATACGCCCCACCGCGATAAAAAGCAGGGAACCAGCCGAAGCATGGATATTGCTATCGAGCACGGTATTGACCCCGGTATGGTAATTGTCGACCATAACAACGAAGAAACGGTGCGTGAAGTACTGGATCGGGGGTTCTGGGCAGGCTTTACCATTTATCCGTTTACTAAAATGGGTAACGAGCGCATGGTCGAAGTTGTGAAA
>CAXTJJ010000223.1:0-9425 GCA_964244155.1 uncultured Spirosoma sp. | reverse complement strand
TCAACGGTTGTAGTGTTGACAACTGTACCCTGTACCTTGAATGGCATTTTACCATTGTAGGAGTTATTGAAAACCAATGATCGAGTTAGGGTATCGGTTTGCTTACCGATTTGAAAGCGCTCTCCTTTGGTGACGATGTTGATGGCAAATTCACCGTTGGGTGTAAATCGTACATCCAGATTATAATCTGGTATCAGTCGGTCTGTCACTTCACGAAGCAGCGCGTTAGGAATGATACTATATTCATTGCTCTGAGCGGCATACACGACGGGTTTGCGTCCGGCTGGTTCACCAATAATGAGTTGTTGACGATCAGTGGCCGCAATCTCATAGTTAGGCAGTATGTCCGTAAAGGGAACGGCTCGGACGGGAAAGCAAATATCATCCCACTGAGAGGATGTAGATGGACGGGTGCTGACAGAGGGCATAGTTAATGATTATTATTTCGTAATTACAAATTTACAATTATAATTTAATAATCAGAAAATTACAATTATTATTTTTAAGACTAATTGGGGGAGTATCGGGGAATTAACAACCTGCAAAACGTATTCGCTTATTTTACCAAGTGCAACAGCCGAGCAGTGGCATGGTGTTGATCGATTTCGTTCAATGAATAGAACTCAACACTCCATTGACCAACCAGCCGCACTCCATCCCAGCACCCCAGGCTGTCCCGGTAAATTACCATATACCCCGCTAAATCACCTAATTCTGCCTGGATATCAGCTAAGACGTTTTCCATATCATTCGTTACACTTTTGCTGCCCTGATCTAAATCCACAATGGCTATGATATTACCCTCGATGGTATAGGTATAATCAGCCCGTGGACTAGAGAATCGATTCGTCATGATAGATAAAGTTAGTGTTCTAAATTAAAGCTCTCGAAGATAGAGTGTTGTAATGCCTTGTCGGAGGTGAATGGGGTAGTTTTTCAACTCCCGATCAATCAATTTGTGATCGTGGGGCACCGACTCATTAATATACTCGGGATCAATGAAAATAATATTGAGCCGTTCATGCACCTCATGGCCCGCCCGCTCGGTATGCTTTAGTAAGTGTTCACTGGAGGTTGTGGTTTTCAATGTGGCCAGATCATCAAAATAGCGATAGGTGCAATACCAGTAGTAATATTTGTGATGGTAATTCGAAAAGCAGGCCTGGTAAGCATCAGGTTGCTCCCGGACGGTACGTAGGAGTTCGTCCGTTTCCCGGAGTTCTTTGAGTTGAGCTACGCTAAGCTGCTGCATTAAAGACCTATTTAATAGTTCGTCCCGGTAATTCTTGATGTGTTGGATCACATCTGTGTGGGTGACTGTTCGTTCAATGGAATACTTGTGCTTGTAAAAGAAGGAAAGTGAGATGGCTGGCTTATCATAATTGACGAGTTTTAGGTTTTTTAGGGGTTTACCAGGCCGGTTATAGGCCTGATACTGCCTCATGAATTGCATGGGAATGAAATAGTATTCTAGTTAGGGGTCCGTTGGGGGTGGATTGCTAATCTGATTGATACCTAGCGAGAGGGTAACGGCCTGGGTTTTGAGGACGGTGCGCAGACCATCCAAGGGTGCCTCGTCATTGCGTTTAACTGGTTTTCTAGCCATAAGCTATACTATCATTTATTTACTTTTATAGTAAATAAATGATAGTGTTTTTGCAAAGTTTTACTAAATTACAACGATTTTGAGCCCCTAAACCTGATTCAAATCAGATAAATACGGATCCGCTTGTTGACTGATTTCACCGCTGCTCTCATCAAAAATAGATTTTAGGCGATTGTCACGCACTGGATAGATTATTTTTTCACCACATTATTGATAATTCATAAGACGCCAAACACTTTTGCGGTATAGCCTCCTATATTGGAAATCTTCTTGTTGACATTCTGAATCTGGATCTCATAGAGCTTTTTATTAATTAGTTCAGGCTCATAATTACTCAATATGTATTCGATTTGATCAATCCGTAATTTAAAATGAGTTAATAATTTCTCGTGCAGTTCCGATACTGTCGGATTCACTTCAATGGGAACGGTAGTTTTTACTTTAATAAGCCAACGTAATTGGGCAATTCGTTTACCCTCTCGTTGCGGAAAAAATTCAACGTGTAGATCGGACTCCTGATTTATTTCCTTAACAGCCGGTACCAACACGCGTTTGTTAAAATCGCGCCAGTCCTCATACTGCTCGGTTTCGGTCACCGGATCATAGAGTCGAAGCCGGGTTTTCAATTCCAAAATGGTGATTTTCATTATCCCTGCCTTTTTCCAAGACGAGAGCATTTCATAGATTCGTTTAGAGTATTTACCTGGCAGATTCATGGCAGGCTCCTTACCAAACGTGGTGAACCGCCCTTTCTCCAGATTAAACAGAAAGGGACGTAGATCAGGATCGATCTTAAAGCTCATGGTTCCTTTTCCATAGTCATATAGTACTGATGAAAAGGGCGCAACTTGAAGTAACTTCCCTCCTACTGGGATATTCATAATCTTCTGCATCATACCTTCCGTAGCCAACTGCAAACTTTTGTAAGGATTAACAGTATCGGTAATAGTCATAATCTCCTTAACTCGTACAACATACCGCTGGTCATCTGGATCATCCTTTTTAATTTGCGACTGAACCATATACAGAATGTTCTTCTGCAGGGCACTCATATCATAATACGCATTTGTCAGCGCATTAGCCTGAAATAGAATTTCTGTTTTAGCGTCCAGCTTAAGTAGCGAGAGTTGATTACTAGGCATCTGTTTCTTCATTGCAGTCCTGTTTAAGATATCCACAAATATATATAAATGTGGTCACGTCCACAAATAACTAATATTTTGTCCACGTATAAATATTGTTCACGAATAATATGTCCACTTTAATGGTCAAATGTGAATAATTTCTGTCCACGGTTTACGAGTTTATTGTCCACAAATGACGAGTTTTCTGTCCACATAAATGGACAAAAACGCTATTCAATTAACTGATAATCAAGGAACTGTAAATAGCCGTAAATATCAAAGAATAAAATATAAAATGATTTACAAGTTATTTGAAGGTACGGTTTTATAAAGCTTAAAGATAAATTTGGTCTGAAAATTAGATAGAACAGAGAAAAAAAATAAAAAAACAAACTCATATAATATGACGTTAAAGCCGTCACTAGTTTTTTGTCCACATTAATAACATAACTATCTGATTTCTAGCAATATATGATATTGTAAATAAATAATCGACCAATTCTAAATTCAACCGCAAATCCTGTAAATAGCTAATTGACAGGCTAATTACTCTAACCTACTGAAGATTCTGAATACTTGATTGCCAATTACGTGGACACTAACTAGTTTTCTGTCCACATCAAGTATCTTAAGTAACTGATTTACAGGTTTTTAATTAAATGTACCTATAAATTTAGACTATGCCGTTATCTGAACAGTTACTAACATTCCATGATAATAGGGGCGTCTGGCATTTCGCACAAAATCCATTACTTGACAGCATCAAATGCACAAATATTGGGTAGTTCTGCGGAAAAGTACATAATTCGTCATTTGCCAAATGATGGTCTCACAAAATCATACGTTTCGTTGAAAAGTAGCCTTTGATTTATGAGATAACTTTTTGAGATAGAGCTTGGCTATGATTGACGCTAACCTCAATTGTACGCCGACTGGCATGAATAAACGGGCGTTTGTTTGAGACGCAAATTTTCGAGCTGTGACCGCTCCTTCGGCGCAACGGCCGGTACCGCAAGTCGAACGCGACTCCGAGACGAACTGTGCCGGAGCGGGACCGTAGTCTGTTTACCTTTTTCGCTCCCAAGAACAGAAAAGTGTTTGGCATAGTGGAGAAGTAACGAATGGATAAACAGTGCCGTTTTGTACCAATCCATTTCCTGAAATTTACGTCACATTTGCAAAAGCAATAGCTATGAACAGGATGGTAATAAGGTAACGGACCCGCACCTATGATTGTCTTTGATTTTAGACCGCCCAGCCCCGCACTTGGCCAATACGTCAGACAACACCAGATTGTTGGCTATACGTTTGGCGATGGGATCACTCCGCCCACGAAACCCTACTGGCCCCGCCCCCAAAACTGCCTGGCGTTTTATCCCCGTGATCGCCACAGCGTGACGTATCCCGATGGAGAAGGACCGGGAAAAACGTTCCGTTCTGACCTGGTCGGCCAACCGACTCTGGTAGCCAACCGACTCGCTGGTCACGATTTTGTGGTGTTTCAGGTCATTTTTCAGCCGGGTGCTCTCTTTCGACTAACAGGCATTCCCGCCCACGAATTGACCAATCAGTTTGTGGATGCCGAAGCTATATTTTCGCCCGAAATTAATGCGGTCAACGAACGGCTGAGTAGTACGGATAACCATCTGGAAATGATCCACATAGTCGAAACATTCCTACACAGCTTAATCCGCCGACAACCCACCCGCTACGCCAGATACGGCCTGTTACCCGTCGATAAAGTGGGGCGATTTTTACTGCAAAATCCATCCCGGTTTTCCTTGGACTGGTTAGCCGATCAGGCCAGTTTGAGCCCCCGCCAATTTTATAAACTTTTCCTCGAGCGGATGGGGATCAGTCCGAAGTTGTACGCCCGCATTACCCGCTTCGACCAGACCATAAAGTTGAAAAGTACACAGCCTAATCATGACTGGCTGCATATCGCCGTCGAGATGGGCTATTATGACTATCAGCATATGGCCCGTGATTTCAACGAATTTACCCGGCTGACGCCTATCGAATTCTTTCGGGTAGAAAGCCACGCGCCGGAACGAGCGTTCGGTAACGCCGAAACGACTCAACTCCTCACCGATAGCCATGCGATTCGATAAGCAACTTATTAGGCAAACATGTCCATTTCGTACCACTAATTCACCAAGAGTCCATGCAGTTTTGCCCCTACACAAACCGCAAACCGCATGACACCTCAACCCCAACAACTTCCTCCAGCCGCCATTCTGATGCAGATGCTGTTTGGCTACGCTGTCTCGCGCTCGATTGGCGTTGCAGCCGAACTGGGCATCGCTGACTTAGTGAGTAACGCGCCTAAAACGGCTGACGAACTGGCCATCCAGACGGGTTCGCACCCGCACTCGCTCTATCGCCTGTTACGGGCCTGTGCCAGCTTGGGTATTTTTGCCGAAGATGACCACCACCGCTTTGGGCTGACGCCCCTGGCCGAGGGCCTGCGCAGCGATCATCCCCAAAGCCTGCGGGCTTTTGCCCAGATGTTGACTAGCGAAACTCAATTCCAGATGTGGGCTGATTTATCGTATAGCGTTCGAACCGGCGAACGAGCTTTCGACAAGGTGTTTGGCATGCCCGTTTTTGAGTATTACGTCTCACACAAAAAAGTAGGTGGTCTCTTTCATGAAGCCATGACCAGTCTGAGCCTAGGGGCCAGTATGGCGGTATTAATGGGGTACGATTTTGCGGGTATTCACAAACTAGTGGACGTGGGTGGTGGGCACGGCTTTCTACTGGCTTCTATTCTTAAAAAATACCCGGCTATGCGTGGCACGCTGTTCGATACGGAGCCGGTTGTCGCCGAAGCGGCAAGGCTGTTGAGGGAACAGAACGTCGCCGACCGCTGCGAAACCCTCGGCGGTGACTTTTTTCAGACCGTTCCATCCGGGGGCGACACGTACCTGATGAAGCACATTCTTCACGACTGGAATAACGACCAATGCCTAACGATTCTGAGGAACTGCCGTCGTGGCATCACAACCGGGGGTAAACTGCTGGTGGTTGAAATGGTCGTTCCCACTGGCAATGAACCCTCCCTAAGTAAGCTGCTTGATTTGCAGATGCTCGCCATTCTGCCAGGTCAGGAACGTACTGCCGAGGAGTATGGTATGCTGTTCCAAAAAGCAGGCTTTTCGCTCACTCGAATCGTACCCACCCAGTCGCCGTTCAGTGTGATTGAAGGGGTGGCTGTCTGACGCCACAGACAGGCTACTCCTTGCCATTTATACGGGTGATCGTGCTGTGTTTTTCCTGCACACAACACCGTCCTGATTCGTGAAGTCTGAGTAAACGCTGCCTTCGATGCCCGCTACAACCACGAGGTGTTCTACGAACAGATGCCGGAACCTATGGCAACGTATGGCTCGAAAAGCTGATTAAGATAAATATATTGTAAAATCCTGAAAATCAAACATTTAAAAATATTTTATTCAAAAACAATAACCAGTATGAAAAAACAACTCATTATTCTCGTCTTCTCGCTTGTATGCAGTTCAGCTACTTTTGCTCAAAGCACCTTTAGCGAACAAACTTTTAACAGCATGATGGAGCGTTGGCGGAAGGATTACGCAACCTTCCAAAAAAATGAAATCACGCCCGATTTTCTGTTTTTAGGTTCTAACGGCACCGTTAGTGACTACAAGCAGTTTATGGCCTTTACAGAGGGAGCCAGTAGTTTGGTTTGGGAATTTTCCAACGTAAAAGTTAGGCAGTATGGCAATGCAGCCGTAGTTACGAGTCGTTGGAAGCACAGCCATCGTCAAAAAGATACTAGGACCACGCCTGTATATGAAGAACTGACTACGGCTGTTTTTGCGCTACAAGGTAACCGATGGGCAATGGTATCACTTCAAGCAACCACCGCTAAATAAAACCGGTTAGTGCATTCGTGGTTCGCTCCGCGTGGGTGGCTTGCCGGACGACAGGCAGCAGGCCACAATGTCAAACTCCGCAGCCCAACCGAGAAAGGTCGGCCGCTGCCGTGCGGTGTAAAGGCAGGCGGGTAAGTTTATTTAGGTGAGTAACTCGCGAGGCCATCAGCACTTTCGGGCGTTCAAATAATACAATGGTTGGCCTTGGTGCGCAGCCAGAGAAATTCCTGCTCTAACTGCGTCTCATAATTCGCTCCTATGGGAGACAAGCAGAATTAGCCTGTCCGTTAATAGGGATTTTAGTGCGCTATCGTATACTCACAAAAAAGTAGCCTCCAAAATAAAACACATCACACCTCGCTAACAGATTGACATAAGAAGCCCCCTTTTTTAATTATGCCTTTATCTATATCTTTAGAATAGATAAAGGCATCAAACGACTAATTCCGACCCAAGAATGAAGACAGGACAAGAGTTCTTGCGGTTTTTTCCCAGCCCTGGTTTACGGGAGTTTGTCCAATGCTTTGGAGTGATCCATTTCGTATTTCCCCAAAACATACCTATTCCGGTGAAGGCCTATACGCCCAAACCGGCCGAATCCATCGAGTTTTTTTTACGAGATCCGGAATATGTAGTCTATCCAGATGCCGATCAAAAAGTTAGACACCCATCGGCCATCCTGACCGGTCAGCAGACTGGGATTATTCATCGGTATTTGGGCCAGGAGTTTTTATTTTTCAACATTCTCTTTCAACCTGGGGCCTTATTCCGCTTAATTGGAATGCCCCGCTATGAGTTGACCAATTCCTTTATTGATGCGGAATCCGTTTTGCCAATTCAGATAAAGGAACTCACTGAACAGTTAAAAAATGCCGATTCCTATGCCCAAATAATCCAGTTAGCCGAGTCGTTTATCGGTAAGCTCATTCGTCGCTCCAAAATACAGGCTCACGGTATTGATCGAGCCGCTCAATTCTTACTTCAGGCCACCGACCCGATTTCGATGGATTGGCTGGCGAGCCAATCCTGTTTAAGTGCCCGTCAATTTGAGCGCAAATTCCAGGAACGCATGGGGGTTACCGCTTCGCAGCTGGCCCGGATTGCTCGCTTTGACAAAGCCTTCATGATGAAAAATGCGCAGCCCCATCTGGATTGGCTCAGTGTGGCTATCCAGTGTGGCTACTATGACTACACCCATCTGGTTCGGGATTATAAAGCGTTCACCGGCCTGACACCAGCCTCCTTTTTCAACGTTGATTTGCAGGCTCCTGAACGCCTGTTGGGCTTTACGGATGGGTGTTACCACTTCCCATCTGGCCCAATGTAAAAATGTCGTTTCCTTACTACCAACGACCGGCAGCAATCCGTCAACTTTGGCTCATAACTGAATCGACCGACGAAGTCGAAGCTTGAGTCAGGTTAACTAACCCGAAACCATATCATGGCAACAACCTTCCTTGCTCTGTCTTTCAGAGCCATCGCCATCATGCTGCTTTGCTTTTGGTGTTTACCTTCTTCTGGACAAGGCCAAGATTTGCTAACCACCAATAAGAAAACGGTCACCCAGTATTTTGACGAGGTTATCAATACCCAAAAGCTGGACCGAATGGGAGCGTACTTTTCCACCGATTATATGTTGCACACTATGGACGGAAAAGAACATCGTAGCAGTCAGGATAGTACACACATTGCTCTGATAAGATGGCTCTACAAAGCCATCCCTGATGTTCATTACACTATTGACCAGGTGATCGCTGAGGGAGATCTGGTTGCCATCAATACGACGGCTACCGGTACAGCAAAGGGGGAGCTGTTTGGACTCCCAGCCGGTCAAAAGAAAGTTCGCTTCAACGAAATGTTCTTCTATCGACTAGCGAATAACCGGATAACCGAAGAGTGGGAAGTGGTTGACGTGGATGGCCTCAAAGCTCAGTTAGCCAAGCCATAAATAAGTCGTATTTCAGTTGAGTCACTTGCCATTTTTAACCCCTTCCTGTATGGCACACAAAACACGATTGCTCGCCATTCTATTTCTTTTTATGATCCAGCCTTTGCAAGCCCAGGAAACTCATCAGGATAACGGGTATTTGATTTACACATTGGGTAAGGACACCACTATGATCGGCCATTACCAGTTAAATGGAGATGAGTTTGCCATTGTCCTGAACCCTTAAAAGTGAGCCAGTGAAAAGTAGAGTAAAAAACTTAAATTTCACTGGTAATTGGAAAGGGAAATGAAAGCAACACGATTCACTGAATCGCAGATCGTGGCGATTCTCAAACAACAGGATAGCGGCCAAACCGTCGCTCAAATTACTCGCGAACACGGCGTTAGTGAAGCCACGTTTTACAATTGGAAGGCCAAATATGGTGGCATGCAACTGGCCGAGGTGAAACGGTTAAAAGAGTTGGAAGAAGAAAATCGGCGGTTGAAAAAAATGTACGCTGAACTCAGTTTACAAAATGACATTTTCAAAGAGGCTCTCACAAAAAAGTGACGGTCGGCCGCTGCCGTAGGGCCTGTCGAGCGCAGAGCGTTGACTAAGTGGATGATTTCAGAAAAGAAGCTAAGTCAGCGCAAAGCCTGCCGTTGGACAGGTCTTAGCCGTAATGCCATGACGGAGGCAGTAGCCGTTAAAGAAAAAGATAAGGGCCTTCAGGAGCGCATCAGGCAGGTAGCCAAACGCTACAAGCATTGGGGTCTTTTGAAAATTTATCATAAACTGCGTAAGCAAGGAGAAGCGGCTAATCATAAGCGTATCAGGCGCTTGTATAAGCTAGCTGGCCTGACACTGCCTC
>CAXTJJ010000222.1:0-9437 GCA_964244155.1 uncultured Spirosoma sp. | reverse complement strand
GCCCGTTTCGGAAGCATGACAAACCTCGTGTCGCAGGTATTAGAGCCAACGATTGGTAACTACTTCCGAAACTCGGCGCAGGACTCCGACGTGATTGCGTTCCTGAGTACCCGGAAAGAACGGCAGGAGGCAGCCCGCGAACACATCCGAACGGTGCTGGAAATCTACAACGTAAACGCTGTCGATACGCTCATCGGCGACATTGTGCCACCTGACAGCCTGATGAAAACCCTGACCGACCGGAAGATTGCACAGGAGGAGGAAAAGACTTACGAAACGCAGCGAATGGCGCAGGAAAAACGGCAGGGCATGGAGCGTGAAACGGCGCTGGCCGATATTCAGCGGGAGGTTGTGAAAGCTCAGCAAAGTGTTGAGATCGCGCAACGTACTGCCGATGCAGCCGTAAAAAAATCGGAAGGAGAGGCCCGTAGCCTGAAACTGCAAGTAGGAGCTGAGTCAGAAGCCACAAAAGTTCGTGCCGAAGCCAATGCCGAAGCGCGTCGTCGTCAGGCGGCTGCCGATGCAGAAGCCACGAAACTGACCGCCGATGCCGAAGCGGAACGGATCGCCAAGACAGGTACCGCCGAAGCCGAGAAAATTCTCGCCATTGGTCGGTCGACAGCTGAAGCCTACGAATTGCAGGTGAAAGCAATGGGTGATGAAAACTTTACGCGCTTCAAGATCACCGAAGAGATTGGCAAAGGCCACATCCGCGTCATTCCTGACATCGTTATCAATGGAAACGGCAATGGCACGGAAGGGTCAATGAATGGCCTAATGGGCCTGAAGTTGCTCGAACAGATCGAGGAGCGAAAAACGGGCAAGCCTACCAAAATTGTTGATCTGACGAAGCCGACGGAGAAAGAGTAAGGGTTTATACCCGCGCTACTACGAGCTCCGTTGACGCTTGGCTATGCCGAGTGTCGATTATTCTTCAGGGCCTCTGGCCCGTAGTTGTCAACGTGCCCAACATCTATATTTCTACTAAAGCACCACACGGGCCAGAGGCCCTAAAGAATAATCGACACTCGGCAAAGCTAAGCGTCAACGGAAGTAACGTGGCTGGAAAGCTTCGAAGCCGAAGGCTAATTTGTAAGTGAAATCTTCATTTTAGCCTTCAGCTTCGAAGCTTTCCAGTCGTGTTACTGTTATCTTTGGGCTCTTCGCCAACGCTTCACATCTGGATTGATTATGGACAATGCCGCTCCGAAAAAAGAAGCACCTAAAAAACCTTCATCGCCTTTGCTGGGCCTACTGAAACCGTATTCCAGCATGATTCTGTTGCTGGTTCTTTTTGCCCTGATCAGCAATGGTGTCAATCTGGTTTTGCCCATACTCATCTCACACGGGATTGATGATTACACCGCCGGGAAGTTCGTTTTGCGAACGACAGTGATTGAATTTCTGGTAGCGGCTCTGTTTATTTTTGTCTTTACCTACCTGCAAAGTATCGTTCAAACCTACGCTTCGGAGCGGGTGGCCAAGGATTTACGGACGCAGTTGTCGGCTAAAATATCCCGCCAGAGTTTCGCGTACATTCAGCAAGCGAACCCATCCAAATTGTTGACGAACCTGACCTCAGATATTGATTCGGTCAAGATGTTCGTTTCGCAGGCCATTGTGTCCATCGTCTCGTCGCTTTGCATCATCATCGGGGCCAGCATTTTGATGATTAATATCAACTGGCCGCTGGCATTGGCGGTGCTAACTATAGTTCCTATTATTGGCATAACCTTTTATCTGGTTCTCAAGAAAGTACGGGCTTTGTTCGTGCGCAGTCGGGAGGTGATTGACTGGCTTAATAAAGTCATTAACGAGAGTATTCTTGGCTCGGCCATTATTCGGGTGCTCAATTCGCAACAACTGGAATACGACAAATTTCTGGCGGCTAACACCGAAGCCAAAGATTTAGGACTAGCCGTTTTGCGCTTGTTTGCGGGTCTCATTCCCGTTATTAGTTTCACAGCGAATATGGCTGCCCTGACCATTCTGGTGCTGGGCGGGCATTTCGTTATTACGGGCAGTATGTCGCTGGGCGATTTCACGGCTTTTAATAGCTACCTGGCACTGTTAATCTTCCCCATCATCGTGATTGGGTTTATGAGCAACGTCATCGCACAGGCATCGGCTTCCTATGAACGCGTAAATCAGGTCTTGCAGGCTCCCGAAACGGTCAACGCAGGCACCATCGATGTTACGATTAAAGGTGATATTGAACTTATCGACGTATCCGTTTCGTATGGCGAGAAACAAGTCTTGAAAGACATTTCGTTCTCAGTGAAAGCGGGTAGCCGAACGGCCATTGTCGGGCCAACGGCAGCTGGTAAAAGTCAGTTGCTGTATCTGCTAACCGGGTTGATCAGTGCCGATTCGGGCAGTGTCAATTACGACGGTCGACCTATTAATGCCTACGATCAGGATGCCTTCCATCAGCAGGTGGGTTTCGTTTTTCAGGATAGCATCATCTTCAATGTTAACCTCCGCGAAAACATCGCCTTTAGTGATACCGTAACCGACAAATCGCTCGAAAAAGCCATCGCCACCGCCGAACTGGACGGTTTTATCAACTCACTTCCTGAGAAGCTTAATACCTTGGTTTCTGAGCGGGGAAGCAGTCTTTCTGGTGGGCAAAAGCAGCGGATTATGTTGGCTCGCGCCTTGGCACTCAACCCTAAAATATTGTTGCTGGACGATTTTACAGCGCGTGTCGATACAAATACGGAGCAAAAGATTCTGGCCAATGTACAGCAGAATTACCCCGGTCTAACGCTGCTTTCCGTAACCCAGAAAATTGCGCCTGTTGAAGATTACGAGCAAATTATCCTGCTCATGGAAGGGGAGATTATCGCTAAGGGCACCCATGCTGAATTGATGGCGATCAGCCCCGAGTACGTTCAGATCTATCAATCCCAACGCAGCACCAGCCAATATGAAGTACGATCTTAGTCAGGCCGTTGGGCAGAAAAAAGAAAAGAACGCCACCTTCAACGCCCTCAAAAAACTGTTGGCACTCATTGAAGATGAGCGTCGGATTCTGATCCTGGCGTTTATTGCCATCATGGTCAATTCAAGCCTGACGCTGGTAAGTCCTATGCTGATCGGTCGTACCATTGACAGCTATGTTCAGACAAAAGATTACGATGGAATTTTACGAAACGCAGGCATCTTGCTGGGAATTTACCTGATCGCACTCGTAACGAACTACGTGCAGACGCGCCTGATGGGGGGCATCGGACAGCGGACATTGTTCAAACTTCGGAATGCCGTGTTCAATAAATTACAGGAATTGCCGGTCGCGTTCTTTAACCAGAACAAAGCAGGTGACCTCATTTCCCGCATTAACAACGACACCGATAAACTGAATCAGTTCTTTTCACAATCGTTGATGCAGTTTGTTGGCAGCATTTTTATTATGACCGGTGCCGGTCTGTTTTTGCTGTTTATCAATCTGCCACTCGGAGCGGCAGCCCTGTCACCAGCTATCTTGATGTGGGTTTTTACCCAGGCCACATCGGCCTGGGTAAAACGAAAGAATGCCATTAACCTGAAAAGTGTGGGCAACCTGAGCGCCGAAATTCAAGAGAACCTGAACAATTTTAAGGTGATCATTGCCTTCAATCGGCGGGACTATTTTCGAAATAAATTCGAGGAAGCGAACCAGCAAAACTATAAGACAGCCATCGAAGCGGGTTTGGCCAACAACGTTTTTACACCTGTTATTGGTATGGCCGCTAACCTCGGCCAACTCGTTGTGCTGTCGTATGGTATTTACCTGATCTCAACAGGCGATTTCACTATTGGCTTGTTGATCAGTTTTTTTTCCTACGTAACTAATTTTTATAACCCACTTCGACAACTGGCGGCTTTATGGGCCAATTTTCAGGTAGCGATGGCTGGTTGGGATCGGATCTCGCAACTGCTGATTCTCCAAACAGACTTACTGCCTGTTGCAGATTCAATAGGTGCAAAGTCCACTGCACTTCTTTCGTTCCAGAACGTATCGTTCAGTTACCCCGATGGTCAGGAAGTTTTACATAACATAAACTTTGACCTGGCGCGTGGTAAGACTTATGCACTGGTTGGCCCAACGGGGGGCGGAAAAACCACAACAGCCTCGCTGATTGCCCGATTATATGACCCAACCAGTGGTACGGTGTTGCTGGACGGGAAAGATATTCGCGCTTATAGTGCGGAAGAGCGCACCCGCAAAGTTGGCTTTATTCTTCAGGAGCCGTTTTTATTTACAGGTACAGTTCGGGAGAATATTCTATACGGCAATAAAGCCTATCAACGTCATTCGAACGAGGAGTTGGCTGAGGTTATTCGGGCTGCTAATCTGGATGGTTTGGTCGAGCGGTTTGATGAGGGTCTGGATACGAAAGTGCAGACCAGTGGTGATGCCATTAGCCTGGGACAGAAGCAACTCATCGCGTTCATACGTGCTGTTTTGCGTAACCCGGACTTGCTCATTCTGGACGAAGCTACTGCGAATATAGACACCGTTACTGAACAACTGCTTGACGAAATTCTACAGAATCTCCCTGAAAAAACAACCCGGATCATCATTGCCCACCGACTGAATACAATTGAAAGCGCCGATGAAATCTTCTTTATTAATTCCGGACAGGTCACCCTGGCGGGTTCGCTCAACGATGCGGTCGATATGCTGTTGCATGGTAAGCGAGTAAGCTAAATAGGGTGAAAATCGGGCGAGAGACTTTACCTTTGCCAGTCTATTAACTCGGAAATACAGGCATGAAACGAATAGGTTTACTACTTCTCTTACTCACACTTTCCTTACATCAACAGGCTTGTCGTAGCCGTCAGCAGGCGAATTCACAAGCAAAAGACTCGACATCAACCACAAACTCGGCTTCTGAAACCGCAGCCAGTTTGACCATTTCCGGCCACTTAGCTGAACTTGGACTAACACCCGATAGTCATTGGCGGGGTATCAACCTCGGCGATGATTTCGCAAAAGTGAAAGCCACTGAGAAGGGAGAGTCGTTTGAGAGTGATACCGATCACATCGGCTATACCATCGAGTTGACAAACCTCGAATCGGCCGACATATTGTATTATCAAAAAAGCAACAAAGTGTCGGCCATTGCTATCGATCTGTTTTTGAATAGTCGTCAATCGGTCACAGATTATCAGAACCAACTGAGTGCTTATTTTACCGCTCGTTATGGCAGTTCAAAACCTGCTGCGGGGGGCACTATCTGGATAGGTTCAACCGGCGAAACCGTTTTACTGAAAGACGTTTCGAAAGGTAAAGATTTCGGGCTGAAAGTTAAAATTGGCTCGTCGGGTGGTGCAGCGACAGCTTCAGCAAAATAATAATTATGTGTGGTGTTCAAACACAAAAGCCCCGACCAAATGGCCGGGGCTTTTATAAAAGACTTGTATAAAATTACACTTGATGCATCCAGCCAAACGTATTTTCTACTTTTCCGGTGCGAAGGTCGGAGAGGTAGTTTTTGATCCGAACGGCGAATGAATCTTCAGGAGCAAATTCAGGTAGCATATAATCTTTACCATTGTAGCCGATGAGCGAGTAAGGCGATGAACCCACGGCGGTTCCAGCCCCGAATGCTTCAGTTAATCGACCCGTCTCAATAGCGCTGATTACCTCATCGATAGACACCAGACGCTCTTCCACTTCAATACCCCAACTGCGGGCAATTTTGATGATCGAATCGCGGGTAACACCTTTCAAAATCGAGTCAGACGTGGCTGGAGTCACTAACTTGCCATCAATCATGAACATGATATTCATCGTGCCCGATTCCTCAATGTATTTGTGCTCGCGGGCGTCGGTCCAGATCAACTGGTCGTAGCCTTGTTGTTGCGCCATTAACGTTGGATATAGCGAACCGCCATAGTTACCGGCACATTTTGCATAACCAACGCCACCCGGTGCTGAACGGATGTATTCCGTTTCAACTTTAAGTTTTGGTGGGTTCGAATAATAAGCGCCTACCGGACAGGTAAAAATGCAGAAACGATATGTTTTCGACGGAGCAACGCCCAGATAGGTATCCGTTGCAAACATATAAGGACGTACATAAAGTGAACTCTCTGGCTGGTCGGGCACCCAATCGGCATCCACACGCAAAAGTGCTTCCAGTCCACCAATAAATACCTCTTCCGGTAGAGTAGCCATGCACATACGCCGGGCTGATTCATTAATGCGTTCAAAGTTGGCGTAGGGACGAAACAGGAACACTTCACCAGCCTCATTTTTGAACGCCTTCATGCCTTCAAAAATGGATTGGCCGTAATGCAGCGACGACAGAGCAGGGCTTAGCGTGAAATTGTCGAACGGCACAATCATTTGATTCTGCCACTGACCATCAATAAAATCGGCCACAAACATATGGTCCGAGAAATGTTTGCCGAAAGGCAGGTGGTTGAAGTCTACCTCCTGAATGCGTGAGCGTTCCGCTTTTCGCAATTCAATTTGTAATACGTCCGTCGTCATAACAGCTTGTGGTTAATGAGTTAGCCCGCTTGTGAACAGGCTGTGGCAAAGCTAAAAAATTAGATTGAGTAAATTTAGTTGTCTTGACAACTTTTTTTTGAATGTAGCTATTCGTATGCCGTATCTTCAAGATATGGCATACGAATAGCTACATTCAAAATCACGTCCTTGGTTTCCAGGCAACCTCTTCAGCGTTCAATTCCCGTGCCATCTTTCGACTGAGCACAAATAGATAATCGGATAGTCGGTTGACGTATTGAATAACTAGTTCATCAACGACTGATTCGTCATTCAGGCTGATAATGAGCCGTTCAGCCCGTCGACAAACCGTGCGGGCCAAGTGACAGAACGATACGGACTCATGACCGCCTGGAAGCACAAAGGCCCGTAATTCGGGCAACTCAGCATCCATAGTATCCATAGCTTGTTCCAGCAACGTAACATCATGGGGTACAATAGCGGGCATTGGTCGTTTGATTTCTTTGTCGGGGTCGGTGGCTAGTTCAGAACCAATGGTAAAGAGCCGATCCTGAATTTCTTTCAACAATTCCCGACGTGCTGTATTCACTGGCTGATCGCGTACCAACCCAATCCAGGAGTTGAGTTCATCGACTGTTCCATAAGCATCGATGCGTAAATCGCTTTTGCTCACCCGACGCCCACCAATTAACGCCGTTTGACCTGTGTCGCCTGTTTTTGTGTAAATCTTCATACTATACCTAAACCAAAATGCTCAACAAATGGCTAAGCTAAGGGATTTCCCCCGTTTGGGCCTTACCTTTGCGCCCTGATTTGAAAAAGCCAAACATAAATTCATGGAGTGATTGTATATAGAGTGTACTATCCACCGAAGTAATTCACTCACTCAATCACTTATTCACCGCACCGGCGACCCGGTCATTTAAATGAAAGCAGGTCCTTTTTTCGTCCGAGTATGGCGTATTGTTTCCATCGTTGGATTCTTATTCGCTCTTTTTAGTAGTTATATATCCTATCCCGATCAGATTGTGGTGCGTTTCGACGAGTTGAACCATCCTGTTCAAACCCTGAGTCGTGAAGTGGTTTTTTATTTGGCAATTGGCATTTTCCTGGTCAGCAATACGATGATTGACCTGATTGCCCGTTTGTTTTTAAGAGTTCCGACTGACAAGATTCCTGTACCTAACAAAGCGATTTGGGCCACTCGTCGGCCAAAGATGAATATTCTTTTTAAGGACTGGTTCAGCTTACTCAAATCAGCTATTAACACGGTTTTGGGCTTTGGATTACTTGTGCTTTCATTTCTGAACAGGTCTGACCGCCCAATCCGAACAGTCGAGTATGCCTGGTTGATGCCGATTAGTATTATTATTTTAATTCTGGTAGTCGCATCCTTGCCGATTCGTTTGTCCATGAAACCCAGCGACGATGACTGAAATGAATGAGTTGTTATTGAGTCAGTTCCAGTATGAACTGCCCGACGACCGTATTGCTCGCTTTCCATTGGCCCAGCGCGATGCATCGAAACTACTCGTTTATCATCATGGGCAGATTCGTCATCAACAGTTTTCGGATTTACCCGGCTTATTGCCTGAAAATAGCTTTCTGGTTTTTAACAATACGAAGGTTATCCCGGCACGCTTGTATTTCACCAAGCCAACCGGTGCTATCATTGAACTGTTTTTACTTAATCCATTTTCAGACGAGGTTAGCGGAGAGTTGCCGCCCATTACAGCCGCGATGGAAGCAACCGGTTCGACCATCTGGCAAGGTATGATCGGCAACCGAAAACGCTGGAAGCAGGATGAAACGCTCGAAACTACGTTTTCAACACCAGCAGGCGAAGTGACGCTGGCAGTTTCCTGGCATGATTATGAACAATCGGCCGTTCGGCTTAGCTGGCAACCCACCGACCTGACGTTTGCCCAACTTATTCAGTACGCGGGCGAAATTCCTTTACCGCCTTACCTGAAACGCGATGCAACTGACGCCGACCGGGCTACTTATCAAACCGTCTATTCGAAACAGGAGGGAGCCGTTGCTGCGCCTACTGCCGGTCTACATTTCACCCCGGCCATATTTGATGCGCTTACTAGGCAAGGTATTACGTATGATTACCTGACACTACATGTGGGAGCTGGTACGTTTCAGCCGATCAAAACGGAAGATGTCAGGCAGCATCACATGCATACCGAGCAGGTCGTTTATACACAGGACAATATACGGCACTTACTCGAACATGTTGATTCAATCATAGCCGTAGGTACTACATCCATGCGGGCGTTGGAGAGTCTATACTGGATAGGAACTAAACTACTACGCAACGATGCTGACCCATTTCAACTCGATCAGCATTACGCCTACCAACTCCCGGCTGATCAGCAGCCGAATATACCAGATGCTTTGAATGCCCTTCTTGATTACCTGACCACGACTAATAAAAACTCCATCGTGGCGCATACAGGTATTTATATAACACCCGGCTATAAGATCAAGATGTGCAAAGGCATCATTACTAACTTCCACCAGCCGGGCTCCACATTGATCCTATTGATTGCCACGCTGATCGGTAATGATTGGAAGCGTATATATAAGGAAGCACTTGAGAACGATTATCGTTTTCTGAGTTACGGCGATTCGTCCCTTCTTTTGCCATAAACCATTAATTTTGTTGAAAAAGGAGGAGAGGGAATGAGGGGGAGGAAAGGAGGAGAGGAAGAAATGGGAAAAAATGGGTACTAAACGTTACCTGATGTCTTTCCTTTTTCTCCCTTTTTTCCCACTCCTCCCTCTCTTCCTTTCCTCCCTCTCTTTCCCCTTATTATGAATTTCATTGAAGAACTCCGCTGGCGCGGCATGTTGAACGACATGACCCCCGGCACTGAAGAACAACTCCAGAAAGAAATTACCGCAGGCTACATTGGTTTTGATCCAACGGCCGCATCACTTCATATTGGTAATCTGGCCACCGTTA
>CAXTJJ010000221.1:0-9438 GCA_964244155.1 uncultured Spirosoma sp. | reverse complement strand
TGTGAAACCATTGAGTGTATTTCCTGATTGCTATATAGCGGCTATTATACGCGTATATGTTTAGTTGAAAAAAATCTATTCACTATGAAAATTGTGAGTTTTTCTTTGGAACAAACCAATAAGTATTTTGGAAAAATTGACGGAAGTCGATTTTTCATAGGGACTCGTGTGCCATATGAAAATTTTAAAGGATTAATGAATGTAAGTGGCGTAGCCACCCAACGATATAATCGGGCAGACTTTAGAGAAAAATACGGATTTTGGGCCGACTTTATTCATCCGACAGCCACAGCTGAAGGCGGTTTTTTTCACACATTAAATACATATGATCGGGCCCGATTTACTTTTTCATTTCTTCAATACGGTGCCCATGTGCCTAATGGTGATTTCGTCGTGTATTTCAGAGCCCTTCTTAAATTACCACTCGCCAGCGACTATTTCCCGGATTTAAAAGTAGAAAACAATCGGGTTGTCCGCATTACAGATAATGGACCTGTAGTACTCGAAACTGATTCGTCTACAGAAGGACTTCTGGATTATTTAAATCCGTCGTTGACTGAAGTAGAAGATACGGAAGTAATTCAGGCGGCTAAATTAGTTCATTGGGTGCAAAATGATCCGCAGCACAAACTGGTACAAATAGATATAGGCATAAAGCATTTTAAAGCGAAGATGATGGAATATGCCGCTCTCTATAATTTAGATGGAAAACCTGATACAATATGTCTGGCCATTTGTGATATCAGGCACCAGGGCCGCGGCAAAAGTGCAACCATCAAAGCTGCTTTGCAAAGTGCGAATCCACTCAAAGCATTGCTGGAAATCGGCGAGCCTAAATACCATGAACGTCTGGCTGTCATTAGGCGGGAGATAAATAAACTGGTAGCCGAAGGAACACTCGGCAAACGACGGTACAGTGTTTCCAAAAAAGACTTCGTTACCGACTAAGCGAACTGTATCCACCTAATCAACTCATCACCAATTCACTATGTTAAGGCAGGCACTTGAGGCAATCAAGACGGAGCTGAACACCTATTTGCTGGCGGCTCTCGCCAACGGCTCTACGGAACCGGTTGTGAAGCTATTGAACATTGCCAATGCAGAAGGCAGCAATGGGCAGGCCGTTACCGACAATGTCATCATGTCGCTTGTGAATATTGAAGAAGAAACGACCTTAAAAAATGGCTCTATGTACAGGGGACAAAGTACATCGACCGTTGACCGAATCAACCCCGCTTTATTTCTGAATTTCTATGTGCTCTTTGCAATCAACTCAACGAACGAGACCAATTATTTGAATGCGTTGCTTCTGCTCTCAAATGTGCTTGGCTTTTTCCAGCAAAAGCACATGCTGTCGAATGAAAATACACCAACGCTCGACCCCAAAATCGAGAAATTGATCGTTGAGCTTTATTCGCCAAACTTCGAACAGTTAAATCATCTTTGGGCAATGCTGGGCGGCAAATATATGCCTTCTGTTCTGTATAAAGTTCGGATGCTTATGATTGAAGATACGCAACCAGAAGGAAGTTCGTTAATTACATCCATCGAAATAGGTAGTAATCGGCTATGGTAAAACTAGGATATGATCGGTTATTTTCTATTCGAGTTCAGCACGATTATTTTAATGGTCCGTGTACCGATATTACTATTACTCCAACAGCAGAGTGTGTAAAAAACCTGGCTAATCACGCACTTCTTTTCAAACAATTGCCGGATGGTTGTGTAATTCTATTTTCGAAAAATGAAAACGAGGATATAAAACAAAAAATCAGTGAATTAACATCATTACGCTTTATCCTAAACTTACGTAACTCAACGTTTGAAAATTTTACAAATCTACCTTACCCGTCGACGAAACTAGGTAAAAAGATTTTCTATTTTTCTAACATAACGAACGCCGGTGTACTTGACTCTACGACAACATTAGCGAAAAGTACAGGCAACGAAATAGGGGATAAAGATTATAGCTGGCTAACAAATACAGACTTACTACTACCCTTAGATGGCAATTTTACGCAGGTTAATTTAAGTAAAATAATACCTGGATCTGGAAAAAAATTAATTAAATCATTTGATACAACAGGCTTACAAAATCTGGCCCTTGATTTAACAAAAATTGAGGTATTACCGAATGCATCTTTTTCACTAAAGACTGGCAATTATATACTTGACTTTGCCGGGGCTTCACCCAAAACAGAGCAAATTTATATTGATACTACAGCCGAGCTTACCAACGCCTGGGGTGTGGTCGACATCGTTAAAGACAGCACTACCGACTATACCGTTACGACAGCGTATACACTAACAGGTAAAGCCAATCCCTGGTCGTATTATCTGATTGATCCGGCCAACAAAGTAACCATTACCAACAACGCATTAGCCAATTTATCGACGGCAACAACCGGGCTGTCTGGGTTGGCATTGGGCTGGGTCCAGGAAGCTGATATAGCCCCTGACACCTACGAGCAGCGCCAATACGCCCTTCTTAAACAGCACAACGCTGGCAAACGCATTTTCCTGCTCCGCTCCAACCGGGGGATGCCCAAAAGTGCCGAATCGACGGTGAGTGTCAAACTAACGCTGGACGGCGTTCAGCGTACCCTGCCCAATCCAATAGGAAGTCAATCCAAATCAGATAGTATCCAAACTCTTTAAGGCCAATGGAAAATTTCAATACCCCCGGTGTGTACGTAAGGGAAGTGGCTACGTTTCCCCCCTCGGTGGCGCAGGTCGAAACGGCAATACCAGCCTTTATCGGCTATACCGAACTCATTGCATTTGAGGGTGATAGCCTTCAGAATAGGCCGGTTCGCATCGCATCCCTGTCGCAGTACCAGGAAATTTATGGTGGCTCTTACCCGGTTCCTATAACAGCCCTCACCCTCGATGCCGACGGAAAAATAACCGGCGGCTTAGCCGATCTGAACACGCTGCTTCGGTTTCGGCTGTTTCAGAGCCTACAACTGTATTTTGCCAATGGCGGAGGGCCCTGTTATGTCGTGGCCGTCAACAATTACTTCTCGGCCCCTAACACCCCCCGAACAGTCGATTCTGCCGAATTGATTGCGGGTATCAATGCGCTCTCGAAAGAAGATGAACCTACCCTGATTGTGGTTGCCGATGCGGTTGGCGTAACCGATCCGGCCAACTACCATGCTGTTCTGACAACTGCCCTGGCCCAATGCGCTGACCTTAAAGACCGCTTTCTGATTGCCGATATCCAAACGGCAGGGCAAGCCTCGATGGCTGCGGCTATTGGTGGTTTTCGCGATGGCATAGGCACCAACAACCTGACGTATGGAGCCGCCTACCACCCGTATATAAAAACGATCATTAACTTCGACTACGACGAAACAGCCGTCACGATCACGCAGGCCGGAAGCCAGTTCAATACATTCAAAATGAGCGAATTAAAGACTGGAAAACTGGTTGCAGGCAAAACGCTTACCAATACAAGTTTGTACGAGGGCATCAAGAAAGAGATTGCCAAACAAACGGTTGTGCTGCCACCCAGTAGTGCGGTTGCGGGCGTGTATGCCAGCGTTGACCGCACGCGGGGGGTGTGGAAAGCACCCGCCAATTTTAGCCTCAACTTTGTCAAAGAACTGACCGAAAAAATAGACGACCAAACGCAGCAGACACTTAACGTACACCCCACCGGAAAGTCGGTTAACGCGCTCCGGTTTTTCGACGGGAAAGGCAACCTGGTGTGGGGTGCCCGAACGCTGGCGGGTAACGACAACGAATGGAAATACATATCGGTCCGGCGGTTTTTCCTGATGGTTGAAGAGTCCGTCAAGGACGCAACGGAACCCTTCGTCTTTGAGCCGAACGATGCCAATACCTGGGTAAAAGTGAAAGGTATGATCGAGAACTTCCTGTTTCTGCAATGGCGGGCGGGCGCACTGGCCGGGGCAAAACCCGCACAGGCTTTCTTCGTTAACGTTGGCCTGGGCCAGACAATGACCGCCCTGGATATTCTGGAAGGCCGGATGATTGTCGAGATTGGTATGGCCGTGGTGCGTCCGGCGGAGTTCATCATTCTGCGTTTTGCCCATAAAATGCAGGAATCCTGAGTTGGTTACATGGTGAATCGTCAATTGGTGGAGTGGTTAACCAGTAAACAATAACTGGCCAACGAACCAATCAACGACTTCACCAGTCAACCACTTCAGCGATCAACCAATCAACTATTAACCTTCTCCCAGATGGCAACAACGTATAGCACACCCGGCGTTTTTCTCGAAGAACAAACGCTCTTTCCGCCCTCGGTGGCTGCGATAGCAACGGCCATTCCCGCTTTTATTGGGTATACCGGGAGTGCGTTGGATACGACCACCAATCAACTGCTGACGAATCGCCCAACCCGATTAGCCTCTTTGCTCGAATACAACCAGTTTTTCGGGAGTGACTTTGCCCCAACCAGTTACGATGTTGTTGTGACCAACGGATCCATCACCACCATCGCCCCAAAAAATGGGAACGATGCTCGTCGGTATTACCTCTACAAAGCGGTTCGGCAGTATTTCGATAACGGCGGTGGGCCTTGCTACATCGTATCGGTTGGGCAATACCCGGCCCCCGTTCAGCTAGGCACCGTAACGAACGACCTGCTGGCCGGTCTGGAGGCTATCAAACGATTCGATGAACCAACGATTCTGCTTTTTCCCGATGCGGTTGAGTTAACGGAGGCCGATCTGGGATCGTTACAGAAAACAGCCCTGGCTCAATGCGCCGATTTGCAGGATCGCTTCGTCGTGATGGATGTTCGTGCCGGATTTCGGAAAGCCACCGTCGGTAATGATCCAATTGCTGTTTTTCGGGACAACATCGGTACCGATAACCTCAAGTATGGAGCCGTTTATTACCCCTGGTTGTTTTCAACTTACGCGCAGACGCTTTCGTTTGGCAGTTTGGAGTTCAAAAAGCCAGACCCCAATAATACCGCCAACCTGATTGCGATGCTACCCGCTGAACTGGAAGCACTCAGCAGCATACCAGCCGAAATCGCCCTGTTGCAGGGCGTAACAAAAACCGCCAGCGACGCTACCCTGCTTACAACAGCCCTGGCAGCGGCCACAACGCCCCCCCTTACCGGAGCGACCATCAGTCCGCTGAAAGCACAGTTCGATCAACTGACGACGACGTTCCTGAATGCCACCCCAAACGCTACCCGCGACCAGTTTGCGGCTATTCTGACATTTGTCCGCACCCTGACGCTGGCCCTGCAAACGCTGGATGCGGCTACGCTGGCCGACTCCCTTCGGACTTCGCTGAACGCGCTGAAAGCCGATGCAGTGTTTACGGGCGGCATAGCCAGTCTGATAAAGATCGAGAAAAATGCGGGCGTTCTGGCCGACCTGGTGCCTGCCGGACGTGATGCCGCAGCAGTAGAAACCGACTACGCACCCCTGAACAATACCGTCTGGGTTGGCAACGTAGCCCTGTCGACACTCACGGCCGATACCACCATTAACACAGGGTCCAACGGCGCTACCACCATCAAAGCCAAAGGCATTAATGTACTCAACGCCGACCTGTTTGCGCTTTATGTTCAACGATTGATCAATACAGTCGACAACCTGTTCAAATCGGCCCTGATGAACAAGGATATTGCTGAACAGCAGTTATTTACCCAACACACCTGGTTCAAAGGGTTTGCCGCACGTTTTGCACGGGAAACGGCTCTTGTGCCCCCGTCCGGAGCGATTGCGGGTGTGTATGCCAGCGTTGACCGGACACGGGGCGTATGGAAAGCCCCAGCCAACGTCAGCCTGAACGCGGTAGTTGGCCCGGCGGTAAAACTGGAAGACAGAGATCAGGAAAGTCTGAATATCCACGCAACCGGCAAATCCATCAACGGTATTCGGGCCTTCACCGGCAAAGGCATCATCGTTTGGGGTGCCCGAACGCTGGCGGGCAACGACAACGAGTGGAAGTACGTACCCGTTCGGCGGTTTTTCACCTTCGCCGAAGAATCCATCAAGAAAGCAACGGAGCCTTTCGTCTTTGAACCCAACGACGCCAATACCTGGATTCGGGTGAAAGCCATGGTCGAAAACTTCCTGACACTTCAATGGCGGGCGGGGGCGTTGGCAGGAGCGAAACCCGAACAGGCTTTTTATGTAAAAATAGGCCTGAACGAGACAATGACCGCGCTCGACATTCTGGAGGGACGAATGATTGTTGAAGTCGGCATGGCCGCTGTCCGCCCCGCCGAATTCATCATCCTCCGCTTCTCACACTTCATGCAGGAATCGTGACGTGGTGATTAGTAAAGTAGGTGCAGTAGTAAGTAGTGCAGTAGTATAGTAGGTGAAGTAGTAACGAATCGACCACTTCACTAATCAACCAATTAACCACTCCACCTGTCAACCACTCCACTAATCAACCAATTAACCAATCAACTAATAACCAAAACAGATGGCAAATTATCCATTACCAAAGTTCCATTTTCGGGTGGATTGGGACGGTATCGCCAATGCGGGCTTTACCGAAGTTACCGGCCTGGAGGTAACGACCGAAAAGATCGAATACCGCGATGGGGCCAGTCCCGAATTTTCCAAAATCAAAATGCCGGGGATGCAGACCTTCGGCGATATCACCCTCAAGCGTGGCAGCTTCAAAGGCGACAACGAATTTTTCGATTGGTGGAATACAGTGGCCATGAATACCATTACCCGCCGAAACGTCACCATCAGCTTGCTCAACGAAGCACACGAGCCGGTCGTGGTGTGGAAAGTCAAAAACGCCTGGCCGCTTAAAGTAACCTCATCCGACCTGAACGCGGGCAGCAACGAAGTGTCGGTCGAAACGCTGGTCCTGGCTCACGAAGGCGTTACCATCGAGCACACTTAAGGTATGGATCTGAGCTACCCACATACCGGATTTCACTTCTCGGTCATCTTCGAGTTGTTTCCCCAGTTTCCGAACGACATCCGGTTTCAGGAAGTGTCGGGCCTGTCGGCCGAGGTGGAAACCGAGTCGTTTAACGAAGGGGGTGAGAACAGGCTGTCGCACCAACTGCCCGTTCGTACCAAATACACCGATCTGACGCTGAAACGGGGTAAGTTTCTGGGCTCGGGGATTCTGCACTGGTGCCGGAAAGCCATCGAGAAGCAGGACTATTCGCCCACCAACCTGATGATCTCGCTGCTGGACGAAAACCATCTGCCAATCTACAACTGGTATGTGGTGCATGCACTGCCCAAACGCCTTGAGATTGGAGCTTTCAATGCAGAGCGCAACGAAGTGGTGATTGAAACGATGGTATTGCAATACCATTATTTCAAATACTACGACCCGGCCAGTGTAGCCATGGATCTGGCAGGGAGTCTGACCGCGTCAGCAAACATCAATATTGGTTTCTAAACAGGACAGGGTATGCCCATTGAGATTCGTGAGCTGGTCATTCGGGCCAGGGTCGAGGAGGCCGACACAGCCAGTCACTCCCGAAACGGGAGCCGTAGCAGCCAGACAACCTTTGCGGATAAGGAGGCCATTATTGCGGCCTGTGTTGAGCAGGTGCTGCAAATACTAGCCGATAAACAGGAACGATAAATCCAACAATCAAACCCGTCAGGTTATGATTCTCGACACGCTACTGGCGAAGGGAAACCTCACCAAGATGACCATTACGGCACTGGCAGACCAACCTAAAGCCGACAGTGCACCGATGAAATCCAGCGACTCGGCGGATACATTCGAGGTATGGGTCAACCCCGGTAGTTATCGGATCAACTACGCCCTGAATTACAACCGCCCGAAACCAACTGGCAACAGCGATTCGCCACCGCAGTTTGTCAATTCGGAACCGATCAGTTTCGACTTTGAGTTGCTGTTCGACGGGACAGGCGTCATTCCGAAACAGCCCTCAAACAACCCCCTCGAAGGGGTGCCCATAGCCGGAGCGATTGCAGGTGGCATTGCTGGCCTGAAAACCAGTAAGGACGACCCCAATGACATTACAAAGCGTATTCTGCAATTCAACAGGATTGTTTATGATTACAAAGGCGAGCAACACCGCCCCAGGGTGGTGCAGGTGGTATGGGGAAAGCTGGTATTTTTCGGCGTTCTGAAAAGCCTGAGTTATCAGTTCAAACTCTTCAAACCAGACGGCACACCACTTCGCGCTACGGCTACGGTTAGCTTCGAGAATCACCGCAACGACTTCTTGCGCGAAGCCATCGTGAAAGCCGAGTCGCCCGACCTGACACACATCCGAACGGTGCAGGAAGGCGATACGCTGCCGCTGATGTGTTACCGGATTTATGGTGACACATCCGCCTACCTGGCCGTAGCCAAAGCAAATAACCTCCTGAATTTCAGACAGCTGGAAGCAGGTCAGCAACTATTTTTCCCACCCCTCGACCAGACTAACCCATGAGTGCGCCACGACGATTGCCCATTGCCCAGAACACCGACCTTGTCACCTTCACGATCAAGGTGAACGGTACGGCTATATCCCGGACAATCGGCGTATTATCCATCGTCGTGAGCAAAGAGATCAACCGGATTCCGACGGCCCGGCTAACGCTGGCAGACGGCGATCCGGCCACCAGCACGTTTGCGGTTAGTAGTCAGGCAACGTTTATACCAGGTAATGAGATTGAGATTCTGGCGGGTTATCACTCCATCGAAAGCACCATTTTTAAAGGAATCATTTCCCGGCATGGACTAAAGATCAGACCCACCTACTCCCAGCTTCTGGTCGAGTGCAAAGACGTAGCGGTGAAAATGACTGTGGGGCAGAAAAGTAAATTCTTTACCGACAAAAAGGATAGCGAAGCAATTGACGATATACTTACCGCTTATCCGGACATCACCACAACAATCGAGGAGACAGCTGTCACGAACAAACAACTCGTTCAATATCAGGCTACCGACTGGGATTTTATGATTAGCCGGACGGATGCCAACGGGCAGGTCTGCGTGGTAAGTGATGGAGCCCTGTCTATTAAAAAGCCATCCATGGCCGACCCTGTCGTAGCAACACTGCTGTATGGGGCCACCATTGTTGAGTTCGATGCCGAGATGGACGCCCGCGATCAGCCGACTACCCTCAAAACGATTACTTGGGATGCCGCTTCGCAGGAACTAATCGAAGCAACAGGCACCGAACCCGATTGGACCGAAAACGGCAATATTCCCGGCAGCCAGCTAGCCGATGTGATCGGTCTGGAAACCACAACCTACTACCATACCGGGCAACTTTCTCCCGATGAACTGCAAAGCTGGGCCGACGCGCAGTTGCTGCGGGATAGAATGGCCAAGATACGGGGCCGGGTCAAATTTCAGGGGATGGCCACTGTATTGCCGGGCGTAGTTCTCGAACTGGCGGGTGTTGGCGACCGGCTGAACGGCAAGGTATATGTGTCGGGGGTACGCCACGAACTGTCGAACGGCAACTGGCTGTGCGACGCCCAGTTCGGCATG
>CAXTJJ010000220.1:0-9442 GCA_964244155.1 uncultured Spirosoma sp. | reverse complement strand
TGATCCAGTGTTTCAGAACCCAGAATATCCGAAGGCATTAAATCGGGGGTAAACTGAATCCGGTTAAAATCGAGATCCAGCGCACCGGCAATGGTTTGAATCAGCAGCGTTTTGGCTAATCCCGGCACACCTACCAGCAAACAGTGCCCCTGACAAAAAATAGCAGTAAGCAACAAGCGCACCGTATCATCCTGACCAATAACAACTTTTGAAATTTCAGTTTTTAGTTTCTGATAAGAGACTGTAAGGGCTTCGGCAGCCGCAACATCCGATGAGTAGGGCACAGTTTTATTAATTAAAAATTATGAATTATGAGTGAAGAATAAAAAGCGGTTGCCCACACATAGTGAAAAGCAGATTACTCATAACTTTTCACCGCCCGGGCGGCCCTGTTTACATTCTTCATTAATTACCCCCACCGCTGAGGGTTGCCGCACTGCCCTGGGTAGTGCCAAATATTCGACAGCTATGGAACTCCGGGTCGACAGTGATATAAACATCCGCAACTGACTTCTTAAACCAGTTGTCGATGGCACGATTCTTTTTGTTCTGAAGCACAATCGTCTGCAACTTCTCGAAATCTTTGGTGAAATCTGCCGTGTGTGGGGCAATCTTACTCTTGAAGTACAATAACCGTACCGCACTTTTTCCATCTTCAGTACGGTACGGCAGCGGTGCCGAAATGTCCCCAACTTTCATGGTGTCGAGCATCTGGAACATGGCATATTCCATCGAGCCGTCCATGGCCATTCGGCTGCTGCCCGATTGGGCATCGCGAAGCAGACCGCCGGCATCGGCAGTGCTTTTATCTTCCGAGTAGTCTTTGGCCGCTTTATCAAATTTAAGCGAGTCAATTTTAATCAGATTACGCAGGCTGTCTAAATAATGCGTTGGTCCGGAAACGTCCAGCCGGTTGTAATCAGGCCGCAGAAGGATATGTCGGGAGTGGTATTCGGCTCCACGGGTTTCTAACAATTGAATCAAGTGGAGACCAAAGTCCGATTCAACAACATCCGACATTTCATTAGGCTTTAATTTAAGGGCTGCGCCTTCAAAAGGAGCCACCATAGCGCCACGTTTGGCAAACCCTAAATCGCCACCGTTTTGACCTGAGCCAACGTCTTCGGAATACTCTTTTGCCAGTTTGGCAAAGTCCTCCCCTTTTTCAACGCGTGCTTTAAGATCAAGCAGTTTTTGGCGAAGCACGTCTTTCTGCTCTTTCGTCGGTTTGGCAAAACGAACAATCTGACCCACCTCTACTTCGGCCGGAATATAGGGTAGACTATCTTTGGGAATACCGTCAAAAAACTTACGAACGTCGCGCGGAGTCACTTTCACATCAGACGTGATTTTTGACTGCATTTTCTGAACAAGCTTCTGCTCTTTTACCTGCGTACGCAACTCGCTTTTCAGCATCTCAAGGCTTTTTCCGTAGGCTTCCACAATATTCTTGTCGGAGCCAAACTGCTGGATCATATACTGCATCCGCGAATCAAGTTCGCTGTCTACGATCTTTTCTTCAATCACGACGGAGTCAATTTCGGCTTTAGCCAGCATCATCTTGTTGATGACAAGGCTTTCCAGTAGTTGACATTTCTGTGGTGGCGTCTGGTTTTGACCCACATACGATTGATACGCTTCTTCCAGATCGGACCGAAGCACATAGTAATTGTCGACCTTGGCAATGATTTTATTCAGGCTAATGCCCTGGCCCTGTCCAAAAGTGGGCGCGGTCAAAAACCAGCCAACCAAAATGACAAGTGCACTGCTGATTACTTTTTTCATGTTTTAAAGATAAGCAGAGAATGGTTGTTGCTCTGCGTTTTAAGAAATTTTAAGTGGAATAAGAAGGTAGGAAAGCAGGTGAATAAGGAAATTAAGTAAATCGGTAAGGACTGACTGCATTCATTTCACTAATTCCTATTTCGCCAGCTTCCGAATCTCATCGTCGTTAACTTTTACCGGATAAGTTTGCCGAAGCTGACTTAGCCATTGTTTTTCGAGTGTTGCCTGATATTCGTTGATGACCGTTCCCCGAGCCTCAGCAAATGTTTTGGCGCGCGCTGGTTCGACGCGCTCAATGAGCACCGAAACGGCCCTGTTGTCACGACGAAGATTGGTTGTTCCGGCTTTCCAGCCCTTGATACTGTCAAGATATGGGTTTTCGCCTTGCGCAAACAAACCTGTCGTGATCGTCACTGCTGGGTCAGTAGTTGACGATGCGACTTTGCTGTTGAGTACTTTGGCAATGTCATTTTTGGCATTGCTGAAATACTGAAAGGCGACGTTCCGCTGGGCATCTTTAGCCGCGCCCGGTCGTGCTCCCTGAAAGTCTTTTTCCATGATACGGCTGAGTGGGACGCCGTTTTTCTGCAAGTAACTAACTACTGTCCGAATGCGTCCGGCCGAAACAGAATCACGTTCCGCCGGGTCGTGTGAGCCACTTACTTCAAGCACATAGTCAGGATTGGCACTCATGACAACCAACACATCGAACAGGCTTTCGCGAAGGCTGGGTGTCAGGGCTGTCTGACCTTTGGCAAACGTCAGCGGTGCCGCCGAGCGTCGAAGCTGGTAAGGGGCCCGGCCACTGAGCATACTGGTTGCCTGTTTAAGCAAGCTATCATTCTGGGCCACAACAATGGTGGCCAGGGCGCGTTCGGGGAACCGGTAATTCGCTTTGTTCTGCTCATAATACTGCCGTTGACCGGTAGAGTCGACCATAGAGCGTTCCCATACGTTCTGCTCCATCATCTGCGACAGTAGAACGCCATCCCGAATCTCATTCAACAAAGCCCGAAATTCAGGGGATTTTTTATCCAGGTTGGTTTCTTCTGCGGCTATCAGTTGATCGCCCACGAAGCGGTCGAATAACTGACGCATAGCAACCGTCGGTGAGCCGCCTGGCTGGTGTTCGGTGGGTGAAGTTGCCGAAGCTGCCAGGGCAGGATTACGTTGCGGCTGTTGACGCTGCCGAACATACCCAAAAAACTGGTTGACTGTGTAGGGTTGTTGACCAATTGTAACCAGCGGTTTATTTTGCAGATTGGGGTCAAGCGGCTCCGTAAAGCGCCATTGACCGTGTAATAAACTGCTGTCTGCTTTGGCAAGTGCATTTTCCAGGAGAGATGGATCGGTCTTAACTGCATACTCCGTTTGTAAACGATGCACTGTGCTCTGCCGTAAAACTTCTGCGCGGCTATCGGTTGTAACGCGCTGCCGTAGCGAGGGCCCCAGGGTAATGTAGGTGTCCAGCCCTTTGCGGTCAATAAGCTTGATGATGTGCCAGCCGTAGTTGGTGCGAACGGGCTTTGTATACTCGCCGGGTTTAGTCAGCGAAAAGGCCGCATCTTCAAAGGCGGGAACCCATCGGCCGGGCTCGAACATAGGCAAAACGCCCCCGTTGGCCCTGGAAGTAGCATCGTCGGAAAACTGTCGGCAAACCTGTTCAAACGAATCACCTTTTTGTAGTCGATCATATGCCGCGTCGATTCGGTCCTGTGCTGCTTTCTGACCAGGTTCATCGGCCGATGGGCTGATCCGCACCAGAATATGCGCCACGCGCACACGGCCCCGGCTTGATCGACGGTTGTTGACTTTCAGGATGTGATAGCCAAAGCGGGTGCGAACGGGCGCCGAAATGTTTCCGGTAGGTGTTGTGAAAGCGGCTGTTTCCAGTGGATAAACGATCCCAAAAACGGAAATGTACCCCAGATTCCCGCCATTGGCGGCTGTAATGACATCTTTAGAATTCGCCTGTGCCAATTTGGCAAAATCCTCGCCAGCCAGTGCCTGCTTGCGTAGCGACAATATGGTTTGGTAAGCCGACAGCGTATCAGCAGGCGTCGCATATTCTGAAACGGGAATCAGGATGTGTGAGGCATTGACTTCCTCCTGCATGCGCTGGTAAGCTTCTGCCGCCAGCGATTCTACCAGCACTTTGTCAGTCAGGTAAGACTGCGCCAGTTGTTTTCGGTAGGTGTCCATCTCCTCCCGGAAAGCCTCGGTTGTATCGCGCCTTTCAGATTCGGCCGCCAGTACTTTCAACTTGAGATTGGTGTAGAGATCGAAATAATTTTTTACGTCGGTGCGCTGTGCTGAATCGGACGAAAGTTGATTTTTGGTGAACGACTGGAAGAAGTCGTTGGTCGTGAAGGCTTTATTGCCCAGCGTAAGAATAACGGGTTCCGGTGGTGTTTGCTGGACAACGGGTGCGGTTGTTTTACAGGCTGTTACTAATAAAGCCAGCAAAAATCCGCCTGTGAAATGGCGCATAGCGTCTGAAAAGGGAATATGGATTATAGAAGTAAAACAGATACGGTGGAAAAAACATTCGGTATCTATAAGCAACGTTGACCAGGCGTCCTTATTGGCGCACAGGCCGGATTTTCACCGACTTAAGGGTTATATCATACTCAAGCCGGTACGCGAAGGAATCCTTCAGGTTTTGCCCCGTAAACGTAGCGGGTACATGCACAAATAGCTGTTTTTTCTTCCGTACATCGGTTTCCCGCAGTTCTACGCTGCTTTGTCCGAGCAAATCATCGTCGTCGAGTTTATCCAGTAATTGCAACCCAGCTCCCGATGCCACGAGTCCGGCCGATACGTATTTTAAAGGCGTCAAAACTTCCGTAGCTGTTAGTAACAGACCCGCCGGGAGGGCAATCAGGTTATGTATTTTCTGGATTTTTGCCATCGTCTGCTTTGCCTGGTTGTAGTCATCGACTTCAATAAGAACCAGCGAGGCTATAATTCGACCGTTGCGGGGTAGTTCCAGACTTATCGACTTGGCAGGACTGTGTTCGCCTTGTTGGGGAGCTGCCTGTAGATCGAGTTGCTGGTCTTTTTGTATGCTTTCGACACCCCATCCACCATTTACGACGGCAACGGCTTTGTTTTGTGCGTCGTAGCTGGTTAAGGAATAGGCCATCATCACTTCGTCCCGCCGACTCAGGGTTTCTTCCAGGTTCACCGCTTTGAGCATGCGGGGCGTCAACTCGGCCGTGAGTACCGGTTGGCGAGCACAGCTCACCATTGTCAGAAACGAGAGTATACTGATTATACTTATTCGCATGATGTTGATACGTCAGACTAAAATCTCCTCAATAATGGATGTTCCTGAGGAGCCATCACCACTTGTCCACTGCCATTTTTCGTGCAGTCGAATGCGGCCATCGGGTAATAGTTCCGGGGCAGAAAAACAGCGCCCGGTCATTAATTCTCCCTGTGTGTTCACGTGCTCGTAGCGCATATCTAAAAAGCCACCTTCCAGGACGGTGGCAATCAGAAACCCCTTTACAATGCTTCCCCCGGCATACTCCGCCCACACCAGTTTATCCTGCTGGTGGTAATGAAAGAGCGTTTCACTACTTACCTCGCCATTGCCGGTATTCGTGACGGAGCGGAAGGTTTTGTTGTTATACACGGTTGGATGTAGGATGTAGGATGTAGGATGTAGGATGTAGGATGTAGGATGTAGGATGTTGTGGGTAGCAAATACATCATACATCCTATATCATACATCTAAATGCATCTAAATGCTCGGTTCCTGCTGGCTCAGGCAGTGGAAACTGCCAAGACCCCAGACGATATCGGTTGAGTCGATACCAATACTTTTCCGGTCGGGGAAGCACGAGCTAATGATGTCCAGTGCCTGCTGATCTTTGTCGCAGCGGAACGTTGGGACGATGACGGCACCGTTTGTGATCAGGAAATTGGCGTAGGAGGCTGGCAAGCGAAGTCCGTCGCTGAAAACAGGATCGGGCATGGGTAGCTCGACGATGTTGAGCGGCTTGCCATTGAGCAGCCGCATCTGTTTCAACTCGTGATGAATTTCCTGTAAGAAGGGATAATTGTCATCGTCCGGGTTCGATTCATAAGCGGCAATGACCGTGTCTTCGTTAACAAAGCGAACGGTATCGTCAATATGTCCATCGGTGTCATCGCCCACAATCCCTTCTTCGACCCACAACACCTGCTGAACGCCGTAATAGTCGCAAAGGTATTGCTCGATCCGGGCTTGGGTCAGGTGAGGATTTCGGTTCTGATTCAGCAGACAGGCGCGGCTGGTCAGCACGGTTCCTGCACCATTAAACTCAACCGAGCCGCCTTCCATGATAATTCCCGGCGTAACGTAATCCAGTTTGCGGTAATGAGCAATCTCGACCGGAATCAGGTCGTCGCGGTCGAAGGGGGGATATTTGCCACCCCAGGCGTTATAGCCCCAGTTGACGATCATCCGCTCTTTTTTCCGGGGGTTAATCAAGAAGGCCGGGCCGTGGTCGCGGCACCACGAATCGTTGGTAGGATGGGGCAGGAGCGTAATTCGGCTCATATCGGCCCCGGCCGCTACCAGCCTTAACTTAGCCGACTGCATAACCATATCGTTGTGCGCGTTGATACACACCTGCTCACTTTCGGCAATGGCTTTGATAAACTCGATATAGGCCGGAAACATTAACTCTTGCCGCTCGCGGGTCCAGGACGCTTCGGTGTGGGGCCAACTAAGCCAGGTGGCCACATGTGGATGCCATTCGGCAGGAAAGAAAAAGCCCTCACGGGCGGGAATTAAAGACATGTACGATGTACGAATTACGAACGGTATGCCGTTGCGGTACGATTTTCGGCTGCAAAGGTACAGCGAGATGATAAAAACTTTGTGTTTAGAATGGCTTATGGACGAATATGACTTTTTCGGACAGGGAGGCTGTTTAAACTTTTATTTTTCAAATCGGATTGGGTGTTTTTTTTGTCATTCCGACGCCAGGAGGAATGACAAAAAAAACACCCAATCCGCCAACGTTTTGAAAAGTTTAAACAGCTTCAGGATTAACAGGATGTGTAATGAAAAACAATCCTGTAATCCTGTCCGAAAAATACTTTCACTCCGTTGATTGAATCAACGCTTGCACAGCCTCCGGGGTCAGTTTTGTAAAATCAGGAACAATCAATGAGGCTCCTGTGGTGGCTAGCTCATCGTGTGTGTGAGTTGTGGCCAGGGCTACTACTTTCATACCCCCCCGAAGTCCGGCTTCGATACCGGCAAACGCATCTTCGAACACGACACACCGAGCTGGTTCAACACCCACGCGTTGGGCCGCTGTGAGGTAAATTTCGGGGTCGGGTTTGCCTTTGTGAATCATGCTGGCATCTACAATGGCATCGAAATACGGTCTTAGCGGAAGCCCGTCAAGGGTAAAGAGAACATTGCTCTCCGGGGCCGATGTGCCTACCGCAAGCTTAACAGATTGGGCTTTCAGAGCGGTCAGAAAGTTCAGTAATCCCGGTGCGGGTTGCAGATGCGGCCGATATAAATCGCGATAAATAGCTTCTTTCTCTTCGGTCAGAACAATCAATTCGCCGGGGGGAATGGGTCGTTGAAACAGATAGCCCATGGCATCCGCCGAAACGCGGCCATTAATATTTTCGACATACTGGTCTTTGGTAAGCGGGCGGTTATGCTGTTGAGCAAATTGTAGCCAGGCGTTTACGTGGAAATCGGTATTGTCGACCAGGACACCGTCCATATCGAACAGAGCGGCCCACGTTAAGGCCGGAGTTGCATTAGGCATGACAAATAAAGTTAGGGTATAATATTACCGGCTAAAATGGCCGCTTCGTGGAGTAGTTCCGTAGACACCAACTCATCCGTTACGTCTTCAATACGTTCATCGAACGCGTCAAGACTACTCTCTTGGGGAGAGGTATTCATGCCTAACAGAAACCGGCCCACATACAATAGACTAAGCGAAAAACGCAGCTCGGGCAGGGCGTGACTGTGTCGGGTCAGGGGTTCGGTTTGCATATGGACAGAACAACCGGCAGGAGCGGTTGAGTTCGTGTAGCCTGGACATCCACGTTCGGGTGGGATAATTGGAATACAACCCGGACGCAGACGTCCAGGCTACAACACCTTTATCTTGATATTTCTAAAGTAAATCGGGGCGCCAGCGTGTTTGCCTTGCAGGCCAATATACCCATGAAGAGGCAGGTCGGCGGGGGCTTTGTTGAGCCAGGATGGCACTTCAGAGCCGTCGGGGTTGCTTTTGGCTGTCGTAAACTTCGACAAGTCGATGGTGTTCACTAACTGGTTGTTAAGCACTACATAAATTAGTTTGTCCTGACACGTAATGGTATACCGGTTCCACTCATCGGGCTTTTTAACGACCTGTTGTTTGATGGCCGCCTGATGGCCAAAAAACGCGCCACACTGCCAGTTTTTAGGCGAGTCGGCCCATTGTTTGGCGTAATCATCGGCAATTTGAATCTCTACCGAATTTGGAATCCAGTTGGTGGTGTCGCTGGCATGAATCACTACGCCACTATTGGTGCCGTCGGCGGTTTTGAAGAGTAAGTCCAGTATAAAATTGTCGTACGGTATGGCTGACCAGATGGTTTTATCGGCACTTGCCGTTAAGATACCCCCATCGTCCATTGTCCAGACCCCCTTTGGAAATCCGGCATCGGAGAGGTCGCTGGCAAATAACGGTTTCCATCCCGACGCGGCTGTATTCGGATGGCCTTTTGGTGGAACAGCAGCAGGTGCGGCAGTGGGAGATGTCGTTTGGGCAAAAAGCTGACAGGATAGGGCCAGCATAAAACCAACAAGCAAAAGATTTCTTTTCATGAAGGGGTTTATTGAAGGGCTAGTTGCTTTACAAATAACAGATTTTAACGACAGAGACACAAAAGACACAGATAGAAAGATAGAAGCTGTTCAAACTTTAATTTTCTCAGTGCTTTTGTGCCTCTGTGTTTAAATGATCTGGTAATAGCTAGATGGTGCTCATTGAAGCAACCTGTCCGCTAAACTGGTTATCGCCCTGCCGGAAGCTTTTCATGATCCAGCCGCCCCCGATAACGTCGTCGCCTTCGTAGAAAACAGCCGCCTGACCGGGTGCTATGGCCGAAACCCCTTCGCTGAAGAGTACCTCGATTTTATCGCCGGTCTGCGAAATCGTTGCCGCCGTACCGGGATCTTTATACCGCACTTTCGTGACCGTTTCCATGGGTCCGTTGATGGTGGGGTACTTTTGCAGGTTCAGTTTGCTCACGATCATGCCATCGCGGTACAGGTCTTTATCGACGCCCAGCACCACTTCGTTCGTGTCTTTCCGAATTTCGGTCACGAACATCGGCTGACCGAACGCCATGCCCAGCCCTTTCCGCTGGCCGATGGTGTAGAACGGATAGCCCTGATGTTTACCCAATACGTTTCCGGTGCCTTCCATCACGAAGTTGCCACCCGCCACCTCAGCTTCCAGACCCGGCATGCGCCGTTTCAGGAAACCCCGGTAATCATTGTCGGGCACGAAACAGATTTCGTAGGATTCTGATTTGGTCACCAGCTCCATAAAACCGCGCTCTTTTGCCATCTCACGAATTTCGGATTTGCGCAGATGCCCCAGCGGCAATTTCGTTCGACTCAAACTCTCCTGCGATA
>CAXTJJ010000219.1:0-9448 GCA_964244155.1 uncultured Spirosoma sp. | reverse complement strand
ATACGAGTGCGTTGACGCGAACCTTAGAAGCTACAATGAGCGGAACCAATACGTTGTTGTCGACAAACTGTACGAATAGAAAAACACCAACTACGCCGACGATAACAGACGGTTCGGGGTTATTGCTAAAGGTGACAATGACAGTCAAAACCGTAGCGACCAGCCCGCCAATGTACGGCACCAGGTTCAAGATTGCGGCCATAATACCCAACAGAATTGCATATTGAACCCCCAGGATCAAAAGCCCGATGGAGTTAAGTGCGGCCACACAAGCTGTTTCGATCAGTAAACCAACCATGTAACTCTGAATAACGGCCTTTACTTCGCCCAGTACTTCGCGCACCTTGTCGGTATGTTTTTCGGCGAAAAGAACGACCACAAAGTGGAGTAACATAGTACGATAGTAAAGCAGCAAAAACACATAAATGGGCACCAGTGTCAGGGTGCCAAGGGGCCCTGTAATGAAACCGAGTGTGTCGGAACTCTGCAAACTATCGAGCGTTTGCGCCTGCGCTTTCTGAAGGTACTTCTCCTGTTGGCGATAGCTGACGTTATATTCGCGTCGAATCCACCGTTTGGCATCGCTGAAGAAGTCAGTTAAATTCTGCCGGATTTTAGGCAAATCATCAGTAAAGTCGGATAACTGCATAGACAGGGCTACAGCAATACCGGCCACAACGATAATGGCTATCAACAAAGCCAGACTAATGGCGATAACTTTATGGACGCCTAACCGAATGAGTCTGTTCTCAATAGGTCGTAAGAGCACCGCAATCAGACCCGACATGGCCAACGGCACCAGAATATCCTGCCCTAAATAAATACCCGTGGTCAAAATGGCCAAGGCAAGAAGCGAATGTGAAAATTGGTGATAGTGGGGGCGTAAAGGTTCTGCAGACATAAGTGGGGAATGGTTCATGGTAAATGAAGCTTTTAGCGAACCAGAGTTTCAACATCGCATTCGTTTTTTTGTTCATCAAACAAGGACTTGGCAGCTATCTTCCCTGCTGCTGACCGTCTTTCTCTAAACTTGCTGTATTTTTGTGGTTTATTCAACTATGGCTACAGAGATTCGCGATATCGCTTACAAACTCAGACAAGGACACCTCATCGCGCTTGCCGACGAAACCGGCTGGTCTGTTGCTGCCGACCCCGTCAACGATTCGGCTGTAGAACAGCTGTTGACCTTACAGGCGCTTATGCCTGCCGGTTTACAGCCAACCGTGCTCATTCACAACACCGATCAGTTGGGTATGTATGTAGCCAAACTTCCGGAGATAGCCTATGATCTGGTTGATTTTACAGAAATTCCATTAACCGTTATTTATGAGCAGGGGAAAAACCTGTCGACGGTTTTGTGGCGATCTGGTGAAACAATAACAGGTGCCGCCGGACAACCAACGGGTGAAGTAGCCATTCGACGTCTGCTGAACCCTGATTTACAGCGCCTGATTAGCAGTTTCGGGCGTGGGGTTCTTTCCATTCCGCTGGAATCATTGAGCCTGCCACCGCAGGCTGAAGCCTTGGTTGCCGAACGAATGGGTTCGCTACCGGGTATGCCCAAACGACCACGCATTGTGCGGTTAGCGTTCAATGGAGAAATTAATTTTGTTAGAAAATAAGTTGTCAGTCAGGCGGTGGCTGAAAAAGACCCGTAGACCTTGACTAATAAGAAAATGGGCAATGAAAAATTGATGATGAAAAATGATAACCTACTGATTGCCAATAGCTAATCGTTATCCATTGTTCATTTTACATTAGCCATTTACTTAACATCAATTTGTACATGAATTTTAGCGACACCTTACATAAAAATCCGGTTTTTGATGTCATTGCCCAACAGGCCGATGTGCTTGGCGTGCAAACCTACGTCATTGGTGGATTTGTGCGTGATCTGGTTTTAGGGCGTCCGTCGAAAGATATTGATGTGGTGTGCATTGGTAGTGGTATTGCCTTGGCTGAAGCCGTCGGGAAAGCCCTTCGAACCCATGTGGCTGTATTCCCGAATTTCGGAACGGCCATGCTGAAATCCACCGCACCGGCAGGCCAGACGGATGACTCCAGCCCATTGGCGGACCGGCCGGGCGGAGAGGAGTGGGAAGTTGAGTTTGTCGGCGCACGCAAAGAGTCGTATCGGAGCGATTCCCGCAAACCCATTGTGGAAGATGGTACGCTCGAAGATGATCAGAATCGCCGGGATTTCACCATCAATGCAATGGGTATCAGTCTGAATCGTCATGATGGTTCATTCGGTGAGCTTCTCGATCCATTTGAAGGCTTGAAGGATATCAAACGAAAAATCATCCGTACACCACTCAACCCTGATATTACCTTCTCCGACGACCCACTGCGCATGATGCGGGCTATCCGCTTTGCTTCGCAACTGGGTTTCGATATTGAGCCAGATACGTTTGATGCCATTGTGCGGATGAACGAGCGAATCACCATAGTTTCGCGGGAACGCGTTACCGACGAGCTGAATAAAATCATTCTGTCGCCCACACCTTCCTATGGATTCAAGTTGCTTTATCACGCGGGCTTGCTGGAGCGAATTTTTCCCGAACTGATTGCTTTGAAAGGGGTTGAAACTATAGAAGGGAAAGGGCATAAAGATAATTTCTACCACACGCTCCAGGTTCTCGATAACATTGCCAACCGCGCTGAGCCAACGAAACATACCAGCGAGGCCGGAAATGAACTTTGGTTACGTTGGGCGGCTCTTTTGCATGATATTGCCAAACCCGCTACCAAACGTTTCGACCAAAAGGTTGGCTGGACATTTCATGGTCACGAAGATATGGGCGCTCGTTGGGTGCCGGGTATCTTTCGGACAATGAAACTACCCCTCAACGAACATATGCGGTTTGTGCAGCGGCTCGTGCGTCTGCATCTACGGCCCATTGCCCTCACAAAAGAGCAAATTACAGATTCGGCCCTTCGGCGACTACTGGTCGACGCAGGCGATGATCTGGAAGGGCTAATGGCTCTGTGCCGCGCCGATATTACATCGAAGAATTATGAGCGGGTGCAGAAACACCTGCGCAATTTTGACCGCGTAGAGCGTAAGCTTCAAGACCTTGAGGAACGCGATAAACTTCGTAGTTTTCAGCCGGTTATCACAGGGGAGTTGATTATGGAAACATTTGGCTTACCACCATCGAGAGAGGTGGGCGAACTGAAATCTGTTCTGCGCGAGGCAATTCTTGATGGAGCCGTTACCAATATACTTGAAGAAGCGTACCCGTTCTTGCTCGAAGAAGGCCGAAAACGCGGATTGACGGCCGTTAAATAGTAGCTATTACGTTAGCAGTCATTCGTTGACAGGTTGACCATAAGGCAACAGCAGCCCATACACCGTAACATACATCCCAATTTATCATTTTTGATTAAAAACGCATGGAGAATAACAATACCAATTTTCGGCGCTTTTTTGGCGCATCGCTCACCATTCTGGGCGTCGTAGTCGTACTGTTTGCTTTAATAGCCTTCCTTTCTGAAGGAAAACCGGTATTGGGGCTACATGTATCGAAAGCTGAGTCGGCTGCTCCCTTCATTGTAGGTATGATTTTCCTGGTCACGGGCGTAAACCTTGTGCGCGAATCGTAGAAAGATGTATGATGTAGGATATATAATGTGAAAAACTCGCGAAAGCAATACATCATACATCCTACATCCTACATCATTTCGTCGGTTTTGCCGTTAGCAGCCATTCGTAGGTGTTGATGGGCTGGGGGAGGCCGTCGGGTTTAATTTGCAGGTACATCAGGTGCAGATGCGTTGGAGAGCGGCTTTTGTAGGCGTTGAAACCGCTTCTCCCCATTTCGGCGAGTTTCTGACCGGCTTTCACCCATTGTCCCGGCGTTACATCAACTTCGCTGTTATGGGCGTAATAAAACAACCCGTTCAAGGTTGGATCATACACCCAAATCCAGTTGCCCCCCCGGTATTCAGAACCGGGTTTCCAGCCGGTTTCAATCGCCAGCACCAGACCCCGGCTCATTGCCAGAATATCAACGGGTTTGCCCGTGCGGTCGTCGATAATATCCTGATTGCGGTCGTTGATGAAAATATCCTGTGCGGGATGACTGCCGCGTACATTATAATCAAATAAGTCAAAGCCGTTGCCTCGATAGCCTTCGCCGTGCGTACCACCAATAGCACTGGTCGAATAGCCACGAATGGGAAAGCTGAAATACAGGCCCGTTCGGCGCAGGCTGTCTCGTTGAAGCGAGTCTTGTATAAAGGTTTCCATACTACGAAACCGCGTTTGCAGACCATGCATGATGCTGCTAAACTGCAGCCGGGCCGAGTCGGGACTTATGCTTTGTTCCCGAATTTGTGTATATAAGGTTTGGAACTGCTGGCAATAAGTATAGAGCGTAGGCTCATCAGAATTGCTAAGAACGACCTGCGACGAGGCCGCATTTAGTCCCCCAATCAATAATGCGCCTAAAATGCCTACTATACGCATGAACGAAGTTACGTCAATCTTCACTACTGGTAGTATTCTATTAGGACGGTAAAAATACACAAAGTAGCGCGATAGGCGCATATATTATTGGGCCGTGAATTCACCTGTATCAGCGAACAGGCACTGGTTTGGCCCATTTAAAAAAATATTTTCGAATCTTAAGAGAAATTTTGGAAATACATTTGGAAATGAACTTGATAGTACCGTCCTTCGCCTAAATTTAAAATAGCAATGCAAACAGGAACTGTAAAATTCTTTAATGAAACCAAAGGGTTTGGTTTTATTAAACCCGATGACGGTGGCGAAGACATTTTTGTACACGCTTCCGGTCTCATCGACCAAATCCGTGAAAACGACAAAGTTAAGTTCAATGTCGAACGCGGTAAGAAAGGCTTAAATGCCGTAAACGTCGAAATGGCTTAATCGTAAGATATACCAAGACACAACCGTTGAAAAAAACATGCCAATTGGCATGTTTTTTTTTGCCCTGTCAGTTCGTGGGGCCATTTTTGCAGGACCTTTTGCTCCGGGCTTTCTGTAGACCCGTAGAAAAAGGTCTATTTTAGTTTTGGTATGACCCAATCTATTGAACAACGAATTGCGGCTCGGCTTGGCTTAAGTGCACGATCGGTAACGGCCGTTGTCGAATTACTTAACGGCGGTGCCACGGTGCCATTCATTGCCCGTTATCGCAAAGAAGCTACGGCGTCAGCCGATGGCACACCCCTCGATGAGGTCGAAATCGGAAACATTAAAGAGACGCTACAAAAATTACTTGATCTCGATAAACGCCGGGAGGCTATTATCAAATCTATTGACGAGCAGGGAAAACTCACTCCTGATCTGCGCCGGAAACTCGAAGCCACCGACTCGCTCACCGATCTCGAAGATTTGTATCTGCCGTATCGCCAGAAACGCAAAACCCGCGCGACCATCGCTATTGAGCGGGGGTTGGAGCCACTTGCCAATACGATTATCGCCCAACGCGAAGCAAGTCTGGAACGGATTGCCCAGCGACACCTTTCCGATGCGGTTCCAATCGTAGCCGATGCGTTGCAGGGTGCCCGCGACATTCTGGCTGAGCGCATTAGCGAAGATGCAGACGCCCGCCAGCGGATTCGTAACCTCTTCGAACGGGAAGCAATTATTCGTTCTGTAGTTAAAAAAGGCAAAGAAACAGAGGGTATAAAATTCAAAGACTACTTCGACTTTGCCGAGCCGCTCCGGCGGGTGCCCTCGCACCGGCTATTGGCATTGCGACGGGGCGAAACAGAAGGATTCCTTTCCGTTAGTATTGGTCCCGACGAAGAAGCCGCCATCGAACGGCTCGAACGGCAGTTTGTGGCTGATCGGTCAGGTACGCCCGTCTGTAAAGAACAACTTGCACTGGCCGTTCGGGATGGCTATAAACGCTTGCTTAAGCCTGCGCTCGAAACCGAATTTGCCAATACGGCTAAAGGCAAAGCTGATGCAGAGGCTATCCGAATCTTTGCCGACAATCTGCGCCAGCTTTTGCTTAGTCCACCCCTGGGCCAGAAGCGCGTGATGGCTATTGATCCAGGCTATCGAACGGGTTGTAAGACGGTTTGCCTTGATGCGCAGGGTAATCTGTTGGCCGAAACGGTGTTGTATCTGGCTCATTCTGAAGCGCAACGGCAACAAGCCACCAGTACAGTTCAAAAGCTTGTATCGCAGTATGCCATTGATGCCATTGCCATCGGAAATGGTACTGCCGGACGGGAAACCGAAGAGTTTGTGCAATCCCTGCAACTTAATAAGCCTATTTTTATGGTGAGTGAACAGGGAGCGTCTATTTACTCTGCTTCGGACGTGGCCCGCGAAGAATTTCCGGATCGCGACGTTACCGTTCGGGGTGCCGTTAGTATTGGCCGTCGGCTGATGGACCCCCTGGCCGAACTGGTAAAGATTGACCCTAAGTCAATTGGTGTCGGGCAGTATCAGCACGATGTAGATCAAAGTGATTTGAAAACCAGCCTTGATACGGTTGTCGAGAGTTGTGTTAATCAGGTGGGCGTATCGCTTAATACCGCTAGTGCCTACCTATTGCGATACGTATCGGGGTTGGGACCGCAGTTAGCGGGTAATATTGTGGCGTATCGGGCAGAAAATGGGGCTTTTACCTCGCGCGAACAGCTTAAAAAAGTGCCTCGGCTTGGCCCGAAAGCGTATGAGCAATGCGCTGGTTTCCTGCGTATCGAAGGGGCTAAAAACCCTCTTGATAATAGTGCGGTTCACCCCGAACGATATGGACTGGTAGAGCGAATGGCAGTTGAGGTGGGGAGCCGTGTTGACGACCTTATCCACAGGCCGGAGTTGCGACAGCAGATCAGGATTGAGAAATACGTGACCAGCACCGTTGGTTTACCAACATTGCGCGATATTCTGGCCGAACTGGCCAAGCCCGGCCGTGACCCACGCGAACAACTCTCTGTGTTTGAATACGATGCCCGCGTCCGGTCGGTCGATGATCTGCACGAAGGGATGGTACTGGCGGGTGTGGTTACCAACATCACGGCCTTTGGTGCTTTTGTCGATATTGGTGTGAAGCAAGACGGGCTGGTACATATTTCTCAACTGGCCAATCAATTCGTATCGGACCCGAAAACGGTTGTAAACGTATTCCAGAAAGTAAAAGTTAAAGTTCTGGAGGTAGATAAAGCCCGTAAACGAATTGCATTAACTATGAAATTTTGATAGGTTGCAATACACGCTTGTTTGATAACGTTAAAATTTCGCCAATACTGCCTTAACCAATCCCTGTATGCAACAACGCTGGTCTCGGGAAATTATGCGTCCCGTACTGCTGAGTGCCTGCCTGCTCTGGCTACTTACCGCCTGTAATGCGCTCCGATCTTCTGGTCCCTCGGTTAGCCGTCGCCCATCGTCCAAGCCAGTTGCCCATCGAACATCGACTGGAAAAACACCCGCACGTCCACCAGCTGTTTCGGCCAAGTCGACTGGTAAAGTAGTTGATAGCCGTACCTACGAAAATCGCTATGTGCCCGAAGTGGTAAAAATTGCCCGCACTTATACGGGAACACCATACCGGTCTGGCGGCAATACATCCGATGGCATTGACTGTTCGGGACTTGTGTATGCCGTTTTCAATAGCGTAGGTCTGAAAATGCCCCGCATCTCCTGGCAGCAATCGGAGGTAGGGCATGAGGTCGAAGTTGCTGAAATATTGCCCGGCGATTTAATTTTCTTTGTACCTGATAAGGGACAGGCGGGGTACGTTTCGCACACAGGTATTGTGACAGAAGTGAACGGTGCCCAAAATATTCGGTTCATTCATGCGTCGTCGTCACGAGGTGTTCGGGAGGATAATCTGTACGCCGATTATTTTAAAGGGCGTTTCGTAAAAGCACTGCGCCCATTTTAGCACTTATTGATAACCACAAAAAAACCGCTTTCGAAAGCGGTTTTTTTGTGTGGATGGAATTACAGGGCGGGTTGGGTGCTGCTAATCAGCTCTTCCCAATGTGTGCGATCTTTCTTTTTAAGTTTCATCTCCAAACTTAAGGCTTCATTTCGCGTGCCGAAGGCCTGGGTAAATCGTACTTCCCACGGTTTACCATCAGCCGTAACTGGGTTTGTTTTAGCGTTATGCTGCCACAACGTTATTTTAAGATCTTTGGTCTGGCCAATAAAATATCGGTCAGTTGTTGGGCTATAGATGATATATACTGTATACATAGACGTCGGGAGTATTATCAAAACTACACAATTGATAATACAAAACCAATATTGTCCCAGTAAGTGGGGATGTTCGATTGTAATGTCAAAAAAAATGAGTTTGCATTTGTGACAAGATTATTTTTTACGCATCTTTGCACCCACAAAACGGCATTGCCGGCCTTTGAGGGGGGATTAGCTCAGCTGGCTAGAGCGCTTCCATGGCATGGAAGAGGTCATCGGTTCGACTCCGATATTCTCCACTACTGAAACCACTCGATTAGAGTGGTTTTTTATTTACCGGCAGCATATAATAAAAAACCAGTACTTGAAAGAAGTACTGGTTTTTTATGTATGGTCAATTATTTCTACTGAGCGATCATTTCGGCATCAGCCAGAATGTAATTAAGTTCGTAGATATTGTCGGCATTCAATTTCAGCGTACCCCGAAACGTCCGGCGTTCGTCTGTTTTGAATTTCTTATCTGACTTTTTGAACTTCAGCGACACAACCGATTCCGGTCCTGCACCTCCGCAGAAGAAACAGGCGCTGTATGGGAAAGCCGATAACACGTAAATATTTGATTCCAGGTCAACGGGCAGCACGTAGCCCGTCAGGTCAACCGTTTTTCCGTTTAATTTCTGAATGCCTTGTCCAAACGTTGGATAGAGCATATAGACAGATTCTTCGGCATACCATTTTTTCTTAAACGTCACATCCCGCAAGACTTCCCACGAGAGTTTCACTGGTTCGGCAGCTACCGAAGCTGATACGCCTGGCTTTACACGGTTAACAGGTGGCAGGGCCGGACGAAAGGCCGGGGCTGCAAGTGATACTACTACTAAGGCAATCAGTAAACGAGCCATGTTGTTGAAAGTCTTAACGAGAGGTTGTAATGGTAAAAATACAAAAAATATTACTTTTACTAACTCACTTTGGTATCGACCACGCTACTCGTGCCTGACACACTCAACAACAACACAAAAGACGGCTCGGTAATTCCCGTCCGATTTACCCGCTTGTACATGAGCCTTCTGATTGTTCTTGCCGTTTTGCTGACGGTAGGGCAGGGGCTGACCCAATGGCGGCTTCGGGCCGTTCAGGATGAACTGTGGGTCATTCGATATGCCGCTTTACAACGGCATCAAAGCCAGCAGATTGTGAAGCAGGCACTACAGGTTGCCGATGAAGGTGAACAGGCAAATTTTTCGGAAAATGTAGCCGATTTAAGGCAGGTGTTTCCTGTCTTTGAACGCTACCATATGCAGGTACGCCAAGGAC
>CAXTJJ010000218.1:0-9468 GCA_964244155.1 uncultured Spirosoma sp. | reverse complement strand
GCAAGCTTCGAACTGCCGTTATCAAAATAGCCAATCACACAGAAAAAAGAGGTGGTGTTTGGATTCGCGCCATCTGGCTGTTATACTTGCGCTATCAAGTCAATTGCGACGCGTCAACTCTATGTCTATCGACGCGCATTGATTTATAAAGAAGCGGGGAGAGATCAGGCTCTGTGAACCGCTGGCAACCTACCACATGGCAAGGTGCTAACTCCTGCCTAAAGTTATTTAGGGACTATAAATCGTTAACTCACATGCTCTACCAAAAGCAATGTATGCCCCCGGCCAGATGGCCCCTGGGGGCCTGCTAAGCAGTCTTCTACTACCACCACGAAAACCGGGAGGGTTTGTCGTGCGTCAATATCGGTTTGATGTTTATAGTTTTAGTTTGACGTTGTCGGGAGGCAACTACAGGCAAACTATCGCACTGCAAACGTCAAACGACACCTATCAAACTACAAACCTCAAAATTTTTTAAACCATGTCTGAACTTCATTTCGATACCCTTCAACTACACGCTGGTCAGGAAGTTGATCCAACGACCAACGCCCGGGCTGTACCCATTTACCAAACCACGTCTTTTGTTTTTAACGATTCGGCCCACGGTGCCGATCTGTTTGCCCTGAAAGCATTCGGGAATATCTATACCCGAATCATGAACCCTACGTCCGATGTATTCGAGAAGCGCATGGCTGCTCTCGAAGGGGGCGTGGCAGCTCTGGCGGTAGCGTCGGGACAGGCCGCTCAGTTCATTGCGCTGAGCAATATCCTGAGTGCGGGCGATAACTTCATAACGACATCGTTTCTATACGGCGGCACCTATAACCAATTCAAAGTGTCATTTAAACGGCTGGGTATCGAAGTCCGCTTTGCCGATGGTGACAAACCTGAATCATTCGCTAAACTGATCGACGGAAATACCAAGGCTATTTATCTGGAAACGATCGGAAATCCGGGTTTCAACATCCCTGATTTCGACGCGTTTGCGGCTCTGGCCAAAGAACATGATCTGCCCCTTATTGTCGATAACACCTTCGGGGCTGGTGGCTATCTTTTCCGCCCCATCGAACACGGGGCGGCTGTCGTGGTCGAGTCGGCAACGAAATGGATTGGCGGACATGGGACCAGTATTGGCGGTGTCATTATCGACAGCGGTAATTATAACTGGGGCAATGGCAAGTATCCGCAATTCAGCGAGCCATCGGAAGGCTATCATGGGCTGGTCTTCAGCGATGTATTTGGCGTAGGCGGTCCGTTTGGCAACATTCAGTTCATCATTCGTGCGCGGGTTGAAGGTCTGCGCGACTATGGTCCTTCTATCAGTCCATTCAACTCCTTCCTGCTGTTGCAGGGGCTGGAAACGCTTTCGCTGCGGGTGGATCGTACGGTGCAGAATGCCCTGGCACTGGCCCAGTGGCTCGAACAGCACGAGCAGGTAGAATCAGTGAACTACCCCGGTCTGGAGAGTAGTGCTTACCACGACCTGGCCAAACAATACCTCAAACGGGGCTTTGGTGGCGTATTCTCCTTCAAAGTGAAAGGCGACGAAGCGGCTGCCGACAAGTTTGTGAACAGCCTCAAATTAGTGAGTCATTTGGCCAACGTGGGCGATTCAAAAACGTTGATTATCCACCCGGCAGCCACTACCCACCAGCAACTGAGCGAATTGGAGCAGGCCAGTGCCGGTGTTGAGGTGGGTGTCCTGCGCGTTTCGGCAGGCACCGAACACTTCGACGATATCAAAGCTGACTTCGAGCAGGCGTTTGCTAATATTGCCGAGCCGGTTTCAGCATAGTTTTAGGTTTGGTTTACGGTTTATGGTTTATGGTTTTGTCGTAGTGGCAGGCCAACAGCCGTAAACCGTAAACCGTAAACTTTTTCCGATTGGATCTTAATTACTTCGATTACAAATATTCGTTTCCGCTCGAATCGGGGGAAAGCCTGCCGGGGTTTCGGTTGGCCTATACCACACGCGGCACCCTCAACAGCGACCGCTCGAACGTTGTCTGGATATGCCATGCCCTAACCGGAAATGCCGATGCGGGCGACTGGTGGGGGGGCATGGTAGGGCCGGGAAAATACTTTGATCCGGAAAACAGATTTGTGATCTGTGTTAACGTGATTGGGTCATGTTACGGGTCTACAGGGCCATTGTCCGTCAATCCAGTGACGGGGAAACCATTTCATCATGATTTTCCCATGATTACCATTCGGGACATGGTGGCGGCTCTGGATTTACTGCGTCAGGAGCTGGGCATTGAAAAGATCCATACCTGCATTGGCGGATCGGTAGGGGGGGAGCAGGCGTTGGAATGGGCCATTTTACAACCCAATCTGATTGAAAATCTGGTGTTGATTGCGGCCAGTGCCATTGCGTCTCCCTGGTGCATTGCCTTCAACGAAGCACAACGGATGGCAATCGAAGCCGATCCAACCTGGGCTGAACAGCGCGATGATGCCGGTCTGGCCGGGATGAAAGCGGCCAGAGCGATGGCCATGATTTCGTACCGTAATTACGATACCTACGGGTTTACGCAGGCACTCGATAATAACGAGCAACTGGATGGGTATAAATCGGCGGGTTACCAACGGTATCAGGGCGAAAAACTGGCCGACCGCTTCAATGCGTTTACCTATTGGGTGCTGTCGAAGGTAATGGATTCGCATAATGTGGGTCGAAACCGGGGCAGTATCCTGAACGCGCTGGGACAGGTGAAGGCACGGACCCTGGTTGTCGGCATTCGCTCCGATCTACTGTTTCCCCCTTCCGAGCAGCAGTTTTTAGCCCGACATATTCCGAATGCCACTTATGAGGAAATTGATTCCCTTTACGGCCATGACGGTTTTTTAATTGAATTTCGACCACTGACGGGTATTATTCGCAAGTGGATGGCGAGTGCAGTTTCGACTGACCTGGTATCGGCAACCAACTCGTTAAAAATTAGTAGCCAGCCGGTTAAATAGGTAATTATGGTCTGGTACGAAGCCGACATTCAAGAATTAGAGCGTAAACTAGCCGCAACGTCCACGGCAGCAAACAGAGTTGTTTTTTATGGCAGTTCGTCCATTCGTTTATGGTCAACGCTAATGCAGGATTTTCCACAGAGTAATCCGCTTAATTTAGGATTTGGCGGCTCAACACTGGCAGCATGCGCCTGGTTTTTTGAGCGGTTACTTGTGCCATTAGCGCCCCAATCCCTCATTTTCTATGCGGGCGACAATGACTTGGGCGATGGTCGGCATCCTGAAGAAGTTTATCTCTTCTTTTGCGCTTTTGCCGAAAAATTAACGAAGCTGTTACCTGGCGTACCGTTGACGTTTTTATCCATCAAGATCAGTCCTTCCCGTTGGAATATAGCCAGAGAGATACAGGTGACAAACAAATTAATTCGTCAGAAGTTGGAGAAGATGCCGGGTTGTCTGTATGTTGATATGACAACGCCTTTGTTAGCCGCCGATGGTAAACCCCGCCGGGAGTTCTTCGAAAACGATGGGCTCCATCTGAATCCGGCTGGTTATCGGGTGTGGAAAGAGGCTTTACAGCAGCAAGCCCGGATTTCTTAACGATTTGTTTATTGAGACACGCGTTGTCGTTCTCTGCAAACGTCGCAAATTCACGGGTACTTAATGCAACGTTATGCACCGGGAATATCATAAATGGTTTAGTCCGAATCTAAACCGTGATATGGAGTTGCTTATTTATGGCCATGCTGGCGCGCGGGTGTTGGTATTTCCAACCCGCCGTGGCCGTTTCTATGAGTATGAAACGTTGGGCTTGGTGGATGCGTTGGCCGAAAAAATTGAAAATGGGTGGCTACAGCTCTACTGCGTCGATAGCATTGACCGCGAAAGCATCTATAATAGCTCCGCTCACCCTCAGGATCGTATTCGGCGGCACAGCCAGTACGAACAGTACATTATCAACGAAGTTTTGCCCCTTTCCCGCCTGAAAAACCCACAGCCGTTTATGATCTCGCACGGCTGTAGTTTGGGGGCTTATCATGCGCTGAATATTGCCTTCCGCCACCCACAGTGGTTTGGTAAGGTGGTCGCTTTCAGCGGACGATACAATCTGTCGGAACCGGTTGCCGAATTTCCCGGTCTTTTCGACGATTATTACGACGAGGAAATTTACTTCCATAGTCCCAATCATTTTCTGCCCAATCTGGATGACTGTTCCGTACTCGAATCGCTCCGCCGGTTGCAGATCGTGCTGACAATTGGCACCGAAGACCCCTTTCTAGATAGTAATACTACCCTTAGTTCGGCCCTGGAAGCCAAACAGATTCCCCACGAAATGTATCTTTGGGAGGGCCGGGCGCACCAGGCTAGTGACTGGCAAAAAATGGCGCAGTTGTATTTGTAAGATTACACCATTTACCCCACCCCTCCCTTTGAGATAAGAGGAGACGGTCGGCCATTGCTGGTCTGATTCTGGGTATTAAAAGTGCTCCCGTTCCCCTGTTCTCCCCCGTTCTCACTCGGCAAAGCCGAGCGAGAACGGGAGTTTGTATCAAACTCACTTCCTGGCAAAACGCATCACGGCGATGTCGCCCATGATGAGTGTGAGGGTATTATCATCGCTGATCGAAAAGCGATTAACTGTTTTCAATACATTCAGAAATGCCTGTTCACCTTCGCCGGGGCACATCATCCGGGTCATAGCCATGGGGTCAGTGAAACTGATTTGCTGCCCATCGGTGATTAGCTTTCCTGTAAATGAATTGCAACTGGTTGATCCGCTAACTCGTTGATTGCCCGAGTCGAACGTGATAAATGGCTTCTTTTCGGGATACAAACCCTCGAAGGCAATTTTTCGACCTGAAATGTAATTCAACTCCCAGTTACCATCTAGTTTCGAGTTTACGGATGTCGTCTGCATCTGGTTGGAACCTATAGAAAGCCTTTCGGTCAGGAACAGATACGGAGGATGCAAATGGTGGACAAAAAGTGTTGTATCACTATCGGGGAATTTTTTAAAGTACTCACTGTCGCCCAATAAAATGATGCTGGTGCCGGTTCTGACGTAGTCACTGCTGTTCACGTATTCGGGGGCTACGTAGCCGGGTAAGTTTTTCTTTACGGATTTAGAAGCTAGTCCGCCCAAAAACTTCTGGTAATTCCGTTGTGCTTTCAGGGCAGGCTTACTTAAGCTATTATAGATATAGTTCATAACGATGCGTTGCGGCAGTTTTTGCTTTTTAATCATGCCGGGAGCACCCTTAAATGGGTTGGTGTTATTGACATCGTTGATCGTTTGAATCGAGAAAGGTACTTCGGGCACCCAGTCGGATGAGTTAATGACATTATACGCCCAACCGTTTTGGGTGGCAGCTTCATACTCGTAAGCAAAGTACAGATTGCCCGGTTTGGGGCCCGCGCTGCAATAGGTTTTGATTTGAATGTCGGCCGGTAGTTTGGCTTGTTTTTGCAGGTTTCTCAGATAGGCTGTCAGCAGAAAAGCAATACCACCACCCTGGCTGTGCCCCATGATCAGTACGTCTTTAATACCCGCTTTATAACACGAGTCGATTTTGGGTAGAATGTCTTTTGCCAGGAATCCTGTGCTCACCAGCCAGCCCACATGAACAGCCGCCTTGGGATCAGCGGCTAGTTCGTATTGAAAATTATCGGTCTTGCTGATCTGGATTGATCCTTTGGCCGGAACCATAGCCGCGTAAAAATTGCCCAGCCAACTAACACTATTTACGGTGGTTCCCCGAATACTAAGTACCGCAATCGACTGATCTTCAATCCATAAGTCCCAACGGTTTTCCAGCCCGATGACCCTGGAGCGGTAGGCAATTTTAGAACGTTGGGGAGAGGGAAAGGCACTCACGTAGGCCGAATCGCCAACCTGGGCTGAAATTTTGAGTAATTCAATGTATTCGGCTTTGTCGAAACCCGGTTTGAGTTTTTGGCCCAATAGCAGGTACGGACATACCAATAGCGTAAAAATCGTTAGGATGGGTTTCATGTGCAGGAGTGGCTAAACGTATATTGATACGGAAAATTCCCCTCTTAACTAATTGTACGGCAAAAAGTTAACCTATAAGTAAGCTAGTTTCCAGAACAACAGCCTGCGCTTGCCGCAAGGCATTGGCATAGGGTTCAACCAACACCCGGCCCGGTGGATCAGTAGATAAATCAGCATCCCATAAACCAGAATGGTGCCAGTGGTCGAGGTGGTCCCAATCGGGGCGATCCACCATTGGGTAGAGACAGGCTCCAAATAAAGGCACCTCTGCCTGCAGAACAGCCGCACACTCACGGCCTATCATCTCGATCCAGAACGGCCGGTCAATGCCGGGATGGCTGGTTTCGGTGAGAGCTATGGGACGTCCGTAGCGACGGTACGCTTTGATGAGCAACTTCCGAAGGGGCACCCAGCGAGGGTCTGGGACATCGTCGTTCCAGCCCAAAAATGTACCGGTGCCTTCAATCCACTGGTTGTTGTAATAATAATTGAAACCAAGAATATCGAGATAATCGGGTGACCCGCCAAGTTCAGGCGCGATTTTGCCCGCCAGCATATCGACCGATTGAAATTGGTTTTCATCGGAAATTGCAGCTCTTATGATCTGGCCCCGAGTCGCATTCAGGGGCGGCACCATTTGCACCAGTGGCTCCGTCGTCAGGATACGAATCGTTGGGTCGATTTCGCGCATGGCAGCTATGCCTTCAATATAAGCACGCATAAGGCCAATCTTAACCTCCCAACCCTGTTTGGTGCAAAAAGGTGAGGTGCCCCGTACATCGCCACCTAACCAAGACATAAAACTGACCTCATTGATGGGTGTTACAATCAACGTATCGTCGGGATACTGAGCGCGGTAGAAGTGGACAAATGCCCGGCACAAGGCGGCAAACCGTCGGGCAAACATCGGGTGTAGGGGGGTCAAGTCATCCGGATAGCCGAAATGGCACAGATCCCAGACCTGCTGAATACCCTGGCGGTGGCCCTCGGCCATCATATCACTTACCACGCTCCAGTCATATTGGTAAGCCCGTTTTTCAACCTGGCTCCATTGAATCCCTTCCCGAACGGTACGGATATTAAAGGAATGCAAATGCGCATAATCTTCTTTGATCAATTGAAGGTGGCCCGATACCCGAAGTAAATCGACGCGATTACCGAAACAGTTTAACTGGTCGGTGCATTCATAACCCGCCCACCAGAACGATTGAAACGGATTCGTAGGCGAGGGAATTTGTGAGTTGAGTAACAAGAGAAGAAAAGTTGGTGCCCCCAAAGGTGGAGAAAATGTAAACTGACAACAAGAAAACGTAATTTTTCTGAGGGAGAGGTTTGGAAAGGGCCCAAACAGGCTCCGGCTGTTTGTCTTGAATATATGTAAACAGCCAGAGCCTGTTTAGGCCTTTTTACAACGCCTTCACAAGAGCAATAACCAGTTTGGCGGAGTTTCGGGCGGCAGTGGGGTAAAATTTATCATAGGCAATGTGCGCTTCGGCATCGGCCCGGTCGCTCAGGCTACGGATTATGAGATGCGGCACCTGAATTTGATAACAGACCTGCGCAATGGCAGCCCCTTCCATTTCGGTAGCATCGGCTCCGAAATCGGCCCGTAGGCTGCTCACTTTGGTGGGTGAAGCCACAAATACATCGCCGGTTACGACGGTGCCTGTTATCACTTTCACGGGACGGTTGGAAACACCCCCCGATGCCAGTGGAATACCCTCTAATGGAATACCTTTCACAACGGTTTCGGCTAAGTGCATCAGTACGGAGTCGGCGGGGAAATAGAGCGGGTTGAATTGTTTGGTAATAGCGTTGCGCGTCTGTCTGGTTGGGGTGTTTTTATCTGTGATGGAACTGTAATCGTGATGGGCAGTCCGTCCGGAAATAACAATGTCGCCGGGTTGAAGATCGGGGTTTGTGCCGCCCGCAATACCCGTAAACAGAATGCGCTGGGGACGAAAATGATCCAGCATCAGGGCCGTGGTCATTGCTGCATTTACTTTACCAATCCCCGTTTCGGCCACCACGACCCGGTGTTTGCCAAGCCGCCCGGTCGTAAATGAAATGCCGTCTACCACAACTGTTTTGGCATGTGTCAGGGATTCTTTTACTAAGGCCACTTCGGCTCCAAAGGCACCAAGCAAACCTGTTATTGGGCGGGGTTTGTACCGTTGGGCAAAGGAAATCTGGGCAAGAAGGAGGAAGAGTATAGTTGCTTTTTTCATTTCAGGGTAAGTTAAATTGATACAAGTGTGTGGTGTCAGTTTCTGGGATGATTGATTGTAGTGTGATTGATTGTGGTGTCGTGTTCTTAAACCCGACACAGCGAGGTTTCTTAAAACCTCGTGTATGCTATAAATAGGTTTTAAGAACCTCGCTGGTCAGGTCTGAGGACCTGACTCCACAAAAACGCCCTGACTCCACAGGAGCACCAACGCAAACGCACTAATGCCCACTCGTCAACGCCAGCACACAAAAGACATCGACGATCCACAGGCCCAGCGGCACGTCGCGGTTTTTGCCAAGGGCTACTTTAATAACCGTCCAGGACAGAAAGCCCCAGATCAGGCCCTGTGTGATGGAATAGCTGAATGGAATCAGTACGAGCGCCAGGAAAGCGGGCAGCGCATCGTCAAGCTGCCCCCACTCAATGCGGGTGATGGGCTTCATCATAAACGCCCCAACCAGCACCAGCGCCGGAGCCGTGGCAATAGCCGGAATGACCGATAGTAGTGGCGACAGAAACAGGAATGGCAGAAAACAACAACCCGCTATAATAGCCGTTAGCCCGGTTCGCCCACCCTGCGCAATCCCCACCGCCGACTCGATGTAGGCGGTGCCGGGGCTGGTGCCAAATACCCCTGCCAGCGTAGTGGCAACGGCATCGGTCAGCAGTGAGCGGTTCAGATGGCGCGGTTGCCCGTCATCTCCCTGCAAGCCGCCCGCTTCGGCAACGCCCACAAAAGTGGATAGGCTGTCGAACAGATCGGTGAAGGCAAAGGCGAAAATGACGGGCCATAGCGACCACGATAGCGAACCTGTCAGGTCTAATTTTCCCAGCAACGAAAAGTCAGGCGCTGCCCAGATGCCCTGAAAATTGACCAGCGTTTTCTGCCCGAAATTAATAGCCGACGCATCGCCCCAGAACCGTCCGATAGGCCATGCCGCGAGTGTGGTCAGAACGATACCGATGATAATGCCCCCCGGCACGTTGCGCACAACCAGCACACTCATTAGCAACAGGCCGAAGATAAATGTCAATACGATAGGATCATTAAAGTGGGTAATGCTCACCAGGGTAGCTGGGTTCGCGACAATAAATCTAGCATTTTCAAAACCTATGAGTGTGATAAACAGACCAATGCCTGCCGAGACAGCATAGCGAAGCGGCTGCGGAATGGTCCGCACAATTGCCGACCGAACGTTGAATAAAGACAGTAGCAGGAATAACACGCCTGCCCAGAACACAGCCCCAAGGGCTACCTCAG
>CAXTJJ010000217.1:0-9472 GCA_964244155.1 uncultured Spirosoma sp. | reverse complement strand
GTTAAATCTGACCATCGACTGCGAAAAAGCAGGCGTCTGGCAGAAATACGGCGTTAAAATTATTGGTGTTGATATAAAAGCTATCGAGACAACGGAGGACCGTGAAAAATTCCGGTTATTAATGATCCAGTTAGGGGCCGGTGTGTGTAAAGGCCGCACGGCCCGCTCGTTTCTGGAAGGCAAAGAAATTGCGCAGGAAATTGGCTTCCCGCTGGTGATCCGGCCCTCGTATACACTCGGTGGTACGGGAGGGGGCTTTGTGAACCGCCCCGAAGATTTCGATAAAGCGCTCACGGCTGGTTTGCACGCGTCGCCCGTTCATGAGGTGCTGGTCGAACAAAGCGTGATGGGCTGGAAAGAGTATGAACTGGAATTGCTGCGCGATAACAACGGCAACTTCATCATTATCTGCTCCATCGAGAACTTTGATCCGATGGGTATTCATACCGGCGATAGTATAACCGTTGCTCCGGCCATGACCCTGCCCGATACGCTGTATCAGAAAATGCGCGATCTGGCTATTACCGTAATGGCTGGCATTGGGCAGTTTGCAGGAGGGTGTAACATTCAGTTCTCGGTCAATCCGCAGACCGACGATATCATTGTTATTGAAGTGAACCCACGGGTAAGCCGCTCATCGGCGCTGGCGTCGAAAGCAACGGGCTACCCCATTGCCAAGATTGCCGCCAAAATGGCCGTCGGCTACAACCTCGATGAGTTAATCAACCCCATTACAGGTACGACCTCGGCCTTCTTCGAACCAGCCATCGACTACGTAATTGTAAAAGTACCCCGCTGGAACTTCGACAAGTTTCCGGGTGCCGACCGCTCATTGGGTCTGCAGATGAAGTCGGTGGGGGAAGCGATGGGCATTGGCCGAAACTTCCAGGAAGCCCTGCAAAAAGCCTGTCAGTCGCTCGAAATTCGGCGCAATGGCCTTGGTGCTGATGGTCGCGAACTAACCGACCGAACAGCTTTGACCGAAAGCCTGCAACACCCAAGCTGGAATCGTCTTTTCCACATTTATGATGCGTTTAAAGCAGGGATGTCCTTCCGGACCATTCAGCAACTGACCCGGATCGATCCCTGGTTCCTGCATCAGATTGAAGAGTTGATCGAGCTGGAGCGCGAAATCCAGCAGTACGATCTGGACGATATTCCGCCCGAACTGCTTCGTATCGCGAAGCAAAAAGGGTATGCCGACCGCCAGTTGGCACACCTGCTTCAGGTGAAAGAAAGTAAAATTTACGACTACCGGCAGGCGCACAACATCCGCCGGGTCTTTAAATGTGTAGACACCTGTGCCGCCGAGTTCGAGGCCAGGACGCCGTATTATTATTCGACGTTCAACAATCAGGTGCCCATCACGACAGATCATGCCGAACCGGTTTCTGATCTACCCGGCAACGAGTCGATTCGGAGCAACCGCCCCAAAGTGGTTATTCTGGGTTCGGGACCGAACCGCATTGGACAAGGCATCGAGTTCGATTACTCCTGTGTCCACGGCGTATTGGCCGCGAAAGAAGCGGGTTACGAAACGATCATGATTAACTGTAATCCTGAAACCGTCTCGACCGACCCCGACATTGCCGACAAGCTGTACTTTGAGCCGGTTTTCTGGGAGCACGTTCACGCCATCATCATGCACGAACAGCCGGTGGGCGTTATCGTACAGTTGGGTGGCCAGACGGCCCTGAAAATGGCCGAGAAATTAACCCGCTACGGTATCAAAATTATCGGCACCAGTTGGGAAGCTCTCGATCTGGCCGAAGACCGGGGCCAGTTTTCAAGCCTCCTACGCGATCTCGACATCCCCTACCCGAAATTCGGAACGGTACGGGAGTCGGAAGGGGCGTTGGAACTTTCGCGTGAGTTAGGTTTCCCGCTGCTGGTTCGTCCAAGCTACGTGCTGGGTGGCCAGAACATGAAAATCGTGATCAATGAGAACGAACTGGAGCAACACGTAATGAAGATCTTGCAGGATATTCCTGACAACAACATCCTGCTCGACCACTTTCTCGAAAACGCTATCGAAGCCGAAGCCGATGCCATCTGCGACGGTGAAGATGTGTACATCATTGGTATTATGGAGCATATCGAACCGGCGGGTATTCACTCCGGCGACTCCTATGCCGTATTGCCCACTTTCGACCTGAGCGACGATGTGATCCGGCAAATTGAGGAGCATACCCGCAAGATTGCCATTGCCCTCAAAACGGTTGGCCTGATCAACATTCAGTTTGCGATCAAAAATGAGGTCGTCTATATCATCGAAGCCAACCCCCGCGCCAGCCGCACAGTACCGTTCATTTGCAAGGCCTACCAGGAGCCTTACGTAAACTACGCTACCAAGGTGATGCTGGGCGATAAGAAGGTGAAAGATTTTGATTTCAACCCCGTTAAGAAGGGGTACGCCATCAAGATTCCGGTGTTCTCGTTCAGCAAGTTCCCGAACGTAAACAAGGAACTCGGCCCCGAAATGAAATCGACCGGCGAAGGCATCTACTTCATCGACGACCTGACGGACGATTATTTCCTGAAGGTGTACTCAGAGCGGAATTTGTATTTGAGCAGGTAATTACTCGCTATACCTGAGAAACAGAACAGCCCTTCGACTTGAAGGGCTGTTCTTGTTTGTAAATGGCTTGAATTAATCGAAATTTAGCCAGTACGCATGCATAGTTGGCGTTGATTAGCTTGGCGATCAAGAAATATTTAACCACAGAGCCACAAAGTGCACAAAGGTCTAACAAGTTACTCTCTTCCCCATTAGACCTCTGTGTACTTTGTGGCTCTGTGGTTAAAAAAACTGTATTTCGTATACATTCTGGATTGAATTGATTAAGGCCTTTACGCAGGTTTTACTCACCCTACTTATGGCGGTCTCAGACATGTTTTAAAATGGTTTTTTGCCCATTAACTTTTTCAATACTCCTTTCATCAATACGGTTAGTGTAAAATGGTGGCTAACGGCATAGCGGAAATTGCCGGTGTTGATCGTTTCGATTGGTTTTCCGTTTTCGCTATGCTGAACAACTTCTCCGGTTGCAATATTGATTACGTGTCGCAGATTAAGATTCTTGGCGAACATATCCGAAAAGCGGGGCGAATAATACATACAACCGTCAAAATAATAGTGCGTCACCTGCGACCAACGGGTAACATTACCACCGGTAATTGGCATACCACCGTGCACTAAATTTGACGACCAGATGAGCACATCACCTTTTTGCAGGTGAATCTCCTCTCGTTTGTAACCTTTCGTTTCCATAAACTCCTCAATAAAGTCTTCGTAATGAGGATATTCTTCGTAATCTCCCTTGGCTTCAATACCAATATCAAAATAGTTGAACTCCTCCTGGCGATGTGAGCGAGGATAGTAAAACAGGGGGCCATTGGTAGCAGATGTCTCCTCCAAAGCGACCCACACACCACACATAAACCGGGCGGGCGTACTGCTAAAGTGGATGGTATCGGAGTGCGCACGCTGCTGGGTACCAAACTTAAAGTTGAGAGTTTGAAAAGGAATAGGTTCCCGATCATAAAGCAGTTGAAGCACCTCAAAAATTTGTGGCAGGCTGGCTAATTCCCGTACAGTGCTGTATTTTTTCCAAAGATCCTGATGTCGAGCCGGTTGCTCGCCAACATTGGCCGGATATTCGCCCTCAATTTCCCGAAGGGTACGATCAATAAGCCCATAATCAACGGCCTGACGCAATACAATGAACCCCTCACAATTAAAGTGAGTAGCTTGATCGCGTTGCTCGGGAGTAAGGTCTTTTTTGATTAATAAATCATCAAAGAACGGCGATTCGACCCAAGGCAAGTTCATTCGCTGGGCTACGGAAACCTTATTCATAACTTACTTAGTACAATTAAATTAGGTGGAGTTTCAATACTTGACATTTACGATTGCCTATATAAGGTATTACCCATCAGCCATATCGGTTATGTGAACAGACACATATTGATCGGCTAAACATAGTATTTAAATCCTGTTATACCTGTCCATCATTAAGTACGAGTATATTCCACTATACAAAACGACACTGACGTGAAAACAGGCTGACTATCAAATTCTTAAGAGTGGGCAATTTATGTTAATTTATACAGACATTCACAAACCATCACACCTGGCTTAGTAAGTATTTACACCTAGGCTGAAATCTTCTTGCTGATAGTGGCAATAATCAACTGTTTTACGTTTCAATTACTGATGTACCGTAAACAAAGCGGCCTGATTCGTCAATGACGAATCAGGCCGCTTTGTTTACGGTACATTGTCTGTCAAAAACCTAAACCGAGAGTAAATCCACGAATTACTGGATTACCAGGCAATAAAGCTCCCGGACTTGAAGACCCGTTGGTCAGATTAATTGTATAGACGCGAGTCGATCCATTGGACCGAAGCAGGGCATAGGCCGTACCCGACGTTCCTCCAATATCAAAACCAGTGGCTCCTTCGGCTGCGAACCCCAGCGAACCCACCGGCACAAGCGTACCATTGTTGGGCGGATTCTGCTGCAACAGCATTACAGTAGCCCCTTGTGTATCCAGATCATACAACGTTGTTGTGGTTGCTCCTGCAACATTATTTGTGTAAGCTGCTGCGGTTACCGTTGGCGTACCCGGATTCAAGGTGCCATCCACAGCGGCAACACTGCCGTCATTCGGATTCAGACGTAGATTCTGTCCGGTATTTGTGATAACCCGAATACGGTCGACAGTGGGGTTAAAATCGAAGCCAATATCATTTCCTGTCAGTAAGGTATTTATCGGACCGGCCCCAACCATCGTTGCTGCTCCATTCGATGCGTTGAGGGTGTAAAGCCGACTTGTACTACCTATGGCGTATAACTGCCCGTTAACGGGTCGAAAGTCAATACCATAGAGCGATTCGCCCGTTTGTAACCCCGTGATAGATTTGGCGATGGGTGACGGATTGAGTGGGTTAAAAATGAGCAGGTTGCCCGATCCATCAACCGCATAGGCAACCGATTCGGTTGGAATGGCCAGGCCAATGACGGTACCGGGTAAATTACCCAACTTCTGTAAACGACCCGTTGAGAGGTTTATTTGTTGCAGTTCTGAACCGCCGTTGAGGGTTACTGCAACCAGGCCCTGTGTGTTGTCGCCGGGCGCAATATCAAAACCAACCGCCCCGGTGATATCCAGCCCTAGTGAGCCAATGTCGGTCAAAGTACCGTTATTAGGCGGGTTCTGAATATAAAGTCGATCCGTAGCGGGATCAATGTCATAAAGCGTCGTAGTGACAGCCCCCGCCCGGTTATTGGTATAGGCTACCTCGGCAATCATGGCACCGGATACCCCATTGATCGACCCGTCGATAGCTGCAACCGTTCCCGTTTCGGGATTTAACCGTAAATCCTGACCTGTGTTGGTCACAAGCCGAATACGATCAACGGTTGGGTTAAAATCCAGACCCACTACACTGCCAGAAATAGAGGGTGTAAAAGGCATAGTGGTCAATGGTCGCGCTTCTCCTGTTGCCGTATTGATAACGAACAGGCGGCTCATGTTACTCACTCCATAAAGTTGTCCTGTGGCAGGCCTGAAATCAATCGACAGCATCCGCTCTCCACTCATCAGGCCAGTACCCATAAAAGCCATTGTAGCCAGGGGCGCACTTGAATTTCGGATGTTCAGCCGTATGAGCTGATTGGCATTGTTGAGTGCATAAACTGTTGCATCTGGTAGTGTAACGGGATCGGGCGGCAGACGGTGGTCCTGGCAGGCATCCAGCGTTAGGATAGAGGTAAGCGTTAACAGACCCACAAGAGTCCGAAGGCGTGTTTTGTAAAGCGTAGTCATAGTTCCTCGTGTTGAAAAGTAGTCAGGGATAACCGAAAATTCACCTGTACTTGACTATACGATTACAGACTATGAACAGATTTAGAAAATTAAAAAATTATTAAAAATAGATTAAATTTTTTTAATATTCTAAAGCGCCTGACTGATACTAAGAAATTTACCAGCTTTTCTTCAGGCTTATATAACCTCCAATACTATTGGGCATCAGTTCGCCCTGATCAAGAGCTACGGAGGTTGTGAGCGAAGTGCCCGACCTGTTGCCGATCGGCCATTGAGCCGACAGATAAGTAGATAGCTGATGAAACACCTGTGGGTAAGGTTGTTTATACGAGCCAAAATTACGACTGTAGGACGTTCGCATCGTGAGCATTGGCCCGGCACGAAAGGCACCTATCGCCCCTATATACCAAGCTACCACCCGGTTGTTTGGATAGTATCCATTGCCGCCATATTCATTCGCTATAGTTAGTGTCAAATCGGTGCGAGGCATGATAAAGGGCGTGCCAAGGGTGCGTCCCCGATAAGACCAACCCTGAATGTACTGGCTATGGTTAAAGTAATTATCGGCTCCCTGATACCGGGCCGTAGGGTCGAATGTGGGGCCGCTCTGATTCGTGGTGGTTAGCCATTCGAGTGTTACCCGCTGGAACCGAAACCCGGAGTTCGTCTTTAACCGATTCAGGAAACGCAAACCCGTTAATCCATCTGGTACGTTTTGCAGGGCAAGCCCCGACGCGTCGTCGTATATATGCTGATGATACAAGAACCAGTTAGCCTTATCGCCTTTCCATTCCAGTGCCAGATCGTAACTCCCTACATGATTGCCCAGGCGATTGGTACCATCGAAACCTGTAAACCGGTCGTTTTGGAGCGCATCGGGATATCGGCCCGTTACGAGTGATAAATAATCCTGAAAGGAAGTTGATAAACTCCCATTTACGGCCAGCGGTGTGCCAATCAGGTAAGCGGCATGTCCACCCCACTGCACCTGATGATTCAACCCACCATAGATTCGAATACGCCAGTTGAGCTTGCCAATGCGTCCATATAAATACTTCTGATGGAGATAGCTTCCCTGGATATACGAATCGATAAGCCAGCCATGAGCATAACCAGCCCGGACGGCCACCAGTTTTTTAGTAAAGCCGATGGGCACAAAATCTGGTGTGTGCAGCTGTATTTTCGGGAAAGTCATAGCATTGCCTGACCAGGCCACAAACCCCGATGTTAACAGCGTATCGCCCAGGCCAGCAACTTCGCGTCGATTGCCGACGTAGAATTCCAGATACCTGAATCGGACTTTTGCATAGGCATCGGGCAGCAAATAGGCAGGATTATTAGTGGTGGCCTTTGGACCAGCGTTGGCGACGGCATAAAGGCCAAAGCCCCAGTCGAAGCGTGAGTTTCGCCTTATAACCGAATCGGGCCGGGCTTTATAATCGCGCTCAATTCCAATCCGAGCCGTTCCAACGGATCCCTGTACGGGCGTTATGTTATACTGATTGGCCCGCAGCCAAAACGGATTTTGTGGAGCCGATGTTCCTAAGCCGCCGATTTCGACAGAATACCGTACCGTACCCGCCGATGAAACTGGCTGTGCATAAGCCATTGACACACCCATCATCAAACTGCTCAAAATCAGGTACAGTATTTGCATACGCTACTAAACTAGTAAAATATTATATCGACAAGTAAACATACAGACTACTTGTTCGTTTAGTCTGCTTACCAAATTGTGGGTTTCTCAAAACATCTTGTCCAAAATTTACATTATTATATATGAAACAAGTCTAGAGCATGATTATACCATCTACAACACTTAATAATGGTGTCGAAATGCCTCTTCTGGGCCTTGGCGTTTATGCTCCCAAACAGAATGATGAGGTACAATCGGCCATTGAATGGGCACTCGAAGCCGGGTGTCGGTTAATTGACACGGCGGCTGCCTATGGAAACGAACGCGAAGTTGCCGATGCCATCCGGTCGAGCGGTATTCCCCGAAGCGATATATTTATTACAACCAAAGTCTGGAACGAAGACCAGGGATACAACAAAACGCTACGCGCCTTTAACCGCAGTCTGGAACGGCTCGGAATCGACGTCGTGGATCTATATCTGATTCATTGGCCCATTAAGGAACATCGGCATGAAACCTGGCGAGCACTTGAAAAAATCTATTCCGATGGTCGTGCCCGGGCCATTGGCGTCTCCAATCACTACCCGTTCCATCTGGACGAGTTGTTGACTCAAGCTCAGATTACGCCAGCCATCAACCAGATCGAGCTAAGCCCCTACTCCTACTTACCCGACGTGCTGGACTATTGTCGCCTGAAGAAAATTCAGCCCGAGGGCTACGCACCGCTGGTACGGGGTGAAAAGCAAAATGATCCAAAACTCGTAGAACTTGCTGAGAAGTACGGCAAATCGACCTATCAGCTCCTGATCCGGTGGTCGTTGCAGCATGGTGTTGTTACGATTCCGAAATCTGTCAAGCGGGAGCGTATTCAGGAGAATTTCGACGTGTTTGATTTCACAATCTCCGACGAAGACATGGCCGTGATGAATACCTTTTATGACAACACCCGTATAGCCGATGACCCCCGCGATATTGCCTGACTTTAACTCCTGACCACTTGTGGCTGGTGATGAACCACACACTCAACCGGCAAACGTTCGGTTAGCAAGTCGGCCAGTGCCTGTAGCCCCCACTCTTCGCAGCGACGGTGTCCAACAGCAATGACAGCAATACCCGTTTCATCAACGGCCTGCTGACCGGGTTTACGATAGGCACCCGTCAGATACAGGTGTGCCCCACGCGCAGAGGCCTCCCGAATGAGCGCGTCCGTCATGGCGCCAACGACCGCAATTCGGGAATTAGTAGTCTGCCAGCCAGACGAACCATGTCCGGCTTCGGCCCGGTCATAGCCCCCAAACAGGTTTTTTACACGATTCAGCCAATAGTCAAATTCCTGTTCAGGAACGTCGACCAGCATACCGATAGGGCGTTGAGGTAATGGTTCTTTTCCTTCCGTCGTATCCTGCTTATATCCCAACATCTCAGGCGTACCCAGAGCCTCCAACTGATTGCATAGGCGTGTGTTATAGCCTACTGTAAGTGTTTCATCGAAAGGCAAGTGATGCGCCAGAACACCAACATCGGTCGGTAAATGCGTCATATCCAACTGCCAGTGCCGATGCAGCCACAAAGCATCCAGGTCCATATCAGCCACCCAGGTTGACAGGTCGGCAAAGGGTTCCAGGGCTAATCCAATCCGGTGGATAGGTCGATTGGATGAGTGATAAACGCCCCCCCTTTCATCGGGCAGATAGCGTTGTACAGCCAACTCATCTTCCAGAAATCTGGCTATATCATTGATAGTAAGTGTGTAGGAATCCATCTGTTGTTAACTTATCTACTCATTAGATAGTTTTCCCTCCAAAGGCTGATCCTATTCGCAGCTACCTTTGCAATGGAGGTCTGTGAAGACCCGGGGTGGCCCCTATCGTCGCTTGGCCTTGCTCCCCGTTGTCGCTTGCTTTTAGCAAACGACAACGCTGGAACCTTAACCTTACAGCCGAAACGACCGTTTACTCAACTACATTTGGTTTCTTGCTCAGGAAACCCGTAGCTTTGTGGTCT
>CAXTJJ010000216.1:0-9474 GCA_964244155.1 uncultured Spirosoma sp. | reverse complement strand
ATCGAAATTGGCCGACCGGTCCGGTACTCACTGTCTTATCGTCATCCAGCTACTGCCGAGGTGTTATTTCCAGATACGGCCAGGAGTTGTTCGCCTTATCGGGTGCAGAAAGTAGCTGTATTTGCTACCCAAACCACGGGTTCGGGACTGGATGCCGTGAGTCGGGATAGTGCCGTTTATACACTGGTATCGTTCGAAACCGATTCTGCTCAACTGTTGCGGGTGCCCATTCGAACCATTAATGACATTGACTGCACGGCGCAGTGGACCCTGACCGATACCGTTTTTTTACGGTCTAAACTACCGCCTGCCTTACCCGATTCGCTGGGGTTAAAGCCGCTTCGTCTGGCTACCGATACCAAACTGGTCTCGTTACAGCAGCAGTTCAATTATATGGCATTGGCCGTTGGATTTGTGAGTGTTAGCTTAGCTCTTGGGGCTTTATATTTACTGTTTGGCCGATTGACCCGGCGACAATGGCGTCTTTTTTTACTCAGTCGGCAGCACGTTCGTTTCCTGCGCGACTATGCTCGGCTAAGTGAGCGAATCAGTCCATTTACGGCGGCCGAAACGGCCAATCAAGCTGTCGTTATGTGGAAAACATATCTGGAACGGTTGGACCCTCAGCCTTATATGTCGCTCACCACGCCCGAACTGGCCGAACGCCTTCAGGATGAGCGTGTAGAAACGGCCCTTCGCGAAGCTGACCAGATGATTTATGGGGGTACATTTACAGCGCAGTCACAATCAGCGCTGCAGGTGTTGAGCGATGTTGCTACCCAGATATACAGTCAGCGTCGGGCCAAACTTTTACAATCCGATGGTCGGAGAGGGGAGCGTGTTGTGTTGCCTGGTTCGGCAGAATCCTCTTCTTTAACCTGACCGCATGGAACCCTGGTATTCACTTCATTGGTTCAGTCCGGCACAATGGCAGCAGTTTCAACTGGCGCAACCGCTGGCTTTGTGGTTCATTCCGGCCATTCTGTTCCTGTTTTTTTTTCGCTACTATCTATACCGACATGCACAGCAACGCCTGAACATATCGCTTGGCCAACTCAATTCGCCCAGGGGTAGAGCAGGGCGGAGTCAAACAGGCCGTTCGTTATTGAGTGTAGGACGTTATCTGTTACCGATCAGCGTTTTTGCCGGGATGACTTGTTTGCTGATGGCACTGGCTCGTCCGCAAATTATTCGGGAGCAGCGTAATGAACAATCTGAAGGTATTGACATCATGCTGGCTATGGATGTGTCGGCGTCCATGAGCGAAACGGATTTGCTGCCTACCCGTTTGGCGGTGGCTCGGCGGGTGGCGCAAACGTTTGTCAACAACCGCAAAAATGATCGGATCGGCCTGGTTGTTTTTGCGGGCGAAGCGTTTTCTCTGTGCCCGCTCACCACAGATTACGGTCTGGTAAAACAGTACCTGAGCGACCTCAACGACCGAATGATTCGAACGTCGGGCACGGCAATTGGTGATGCGCTGGCCCGTTGTATCAACCGCATGCGCGACCGGCCTGTTTCTACAACTGATACCACTCAGCGCGACATGGAGGCTTCGCAGCCAGAGCGGACGAAGGTCATTATTCTGCTGAGTGATGGCGATAATACTGCTGGAAATCTTGACCCGGTTACTGCCGCAAAATTAGCTAAAGCATTCAAAATCAGGATATATACTATTGCCGTAGGTCGTCCGGTAAAATCGGCTGCCAATGCTGCTACCGTCGATGAAGGTGTGTTAAAGACCATAGCAACCCTGGCTAATGGAAGCTTTTTTCGCGCTACGGATGCCCGGCGATTACAGGCCATATTTGTGCAGATCAGCCGATTGGAAAAAGCCCCTATTCGCGTTCAGGTTTACGAAGATGTCCAGGATTACTACCGGATTTATATGTATTGGGGCATTTCGTTCCTATTGATCGCTTTAAGCCTGAAGAACACAATTTTTGGTAATGTGCTGGAAGATTGACCGCCAAATACCGTAAACCACATACAGTAAACGTATATAATGCTGAAATCCTATTACAATGCCGACGCTGTTGAAGCGGGTTTGGATGAAGTCGGCCGGGGTTGTCTGGCTGGTCCGGTTGTGGCGGCAGCGGTTATTCTTCCGAAAAATTACACGCATCCCATTCTGAACGACTCGAAGCAGTTGTCGCATCGGCAGCGTGTCATTTTGAAGAACGACATCGAGCGTGACGCCCTTGCCTGGGCTGTGGCGGAGGTATCGCACGAGGACATTGACCAGATCAATATTCTGAGGGCTAGCTTTCTGGCCATGCACCGCGCTGTCGATATGCTGACAATCAAGCCAGAACATCTGCTGGTCGACGGCAATCGATTTACGCCCTATCCCATGATTCCGCATACCTGTATCATCAAAGGCGACGCCCATTATTTGTCGATTGCGGCTGCATCAGTACTGGCCAAGATATACCGTGATGAGCTAATGGAACAGCTTGGGCTTGAATTTCCGGCCTATGGCTGGGCTAAAAATGTAGGCTACCCAACACCCATCCACCGGGCCGCCATCCGGGAATTTGGCCCTACGAAATACCACCGAATGAGCTTTCGATTGCTGTAGATTAGTTATTGGTTATTAAGTTGGGTGTACTAGTTTCGTACTATCAGGTTCTTAAACCCGACAAGTAAGGACGGTTCGCCGATGCGATTCTCAAAACCTTCGTGTGCATTTAAGTAGGTTTTAAGCAACGGATACTACGAAAAGATACCAGTTACTGGTAATATTCCACAAAGCAATAACCAGTAACTGATAACCAATAACCTACTTTAACCAGAAGTTGTCTTCCTGCGCTATGTCGGCCGAGTAAACCTTGGCTTTTATAATCTGTCCATTCTCTACGGTATATACGTCAATATTGTCGATGTCGAGAATGCCCCCGTTTGACTGCACTGCCTTCCAGTGAATAAGGCAGGCCACGCTATTCTTATTGGCGGTCAGCACCTTAATGTCAGTTAGTGTCAGGCTGTTGTCAGTTGCCTGGAACATGCCTCCCACCATGTTAAAGACGTCGGTACTTGATTTTTTGACGCCCGAAAATCGGTTCTTTCCGGGTTGATCCCACTCCACATTCGGATGTAAGGATGCCGCTAGTTTCGATTGATTTCCCTGTTGAACGGCGGTTAGAAATTCATGAACGACCTGCATAGCCTGCGTTTCCATAGTTTTTGGGATTGATTGTTTAATGGGTTTCTGATGAGTTGATCGGGATGGATGGTTGCTCAGTAGTGGTGGACTTGCCGAATGACCCAGAGCAAGCATAAAAGCGAGTGCGATAGTTTTCATGGCGTTTTTTTGACAAAGGTATTGGGCAGGTACGAGGGGCCTTTTACCAGTAGACGCCAACCAATTACCACTTCACGACAGCGGTAAAGCAAGGCCGGATATTTCTGTATTTTTACTTCATGCAAGACTATCAGAAAGGATTGGCGCTTAATCTGCTGGCATATGCCGTCCAGAAAAATACCAATGTAGATCGGTTATGTTCGCTGTCTGGCATAGCCTTAAATGAACTGCGGGACGAATCTGGCCCCAGTCCGACAGTACAACAGATCGATTCACTTTGGCTAAATGCTACACAGTTGAGTCAGGATTCGCTATTTGGTCTTCACTTTGGCGAGTCGATGCAGGTGGCTGCTCTGGGGGTTGTGGGCGAGTTGATCCGACATAGCCGGACGATTGGCGAAGCGCTGACCCATGCGGCTTCCTTTGCACACTTGATTACAGATGTCCTCACCATGATGGTGACAGCATCGAGCCAAACGTTCTCCATTGAGTTCGTTCCGAATGCAAATCGGTGCCGAGAGTCACCGGTGGTGTTTCGGCAGATGATGGATTTCTTCATGGCCTTCACCCTACATGAGGTAGATGGCCTGATTTTAGAAAAGATTCAGCCCTATACAGTTAGAATGCCGATTGGCGGGGCAGATCAGACCGAGTACAAACGGGTGTTGCGTTGTTCAGCGATTCAGGAGAGTGATGGATATGCTATGGAATTCGATACCAAATTCTGGGAGGAGCCTATCCTGACCGCCGATTATGAGTTGCAGGCGGTTTTATTGCGGAAAGTAAATGTGTTGACCGAAGCCAGCAGCCAGAAGAAATCATTAAGTGAGCGCATAACTAATTTTCTGCTAGCCAACGCCTATCTGGGTGTTCCAACACTTGAGGCTATTGCGTCGAATCTAAACGTCAGTAGCCGTAGTTTACAGCGAAAATTGCAGGAGGAGGGCGTAACGTATCAGCAATTAGCTGATTCGCTCCGAAAATCGCTGGCCCTGCATTACCTGCAAACGGGCCAGCATCCGGTAAAGGAAGTCTCCTACATACTTGGATACAATGAATTGAGTGCTTTCAACCGCGCTTTCCGCCGGTGGACGGGCACAACACCGGTCAGCTATCGGAAACAATATGCTGGCGCGAGTTTGTATCGCCAGACGGCCCTGTTGTAACGGTTTATGGAATCAGTATGTACTAGCGCAGGCGATCCGGGACGCCGGATTGGCTTGCTATACAAAGCGTCACAAGTTTTCGTGCTGTCAGTTTCCTAAAACTGACAAATAAGGTTTTGAGAAGTCTCACCTGTCAGTTTTAAGAAACTGACAGCACGCTAGGCGGTTAACGTCTTAACCCCGGCCCGCTCCCGCAGCGTTTCCGTTGGGCGGAAACGTTCGCCGTATTGGTCGGCCAGGCGGTCGAGGGTTTTGACGAAGGTGTCAATGCCAACGAAGTCCACGAATGACAATGCACCGCCGGTATACGCCGGAAACCCCCATCCCAAAATAGAACCGAGGTCGGCATCCAGTTTTGTACGCACCACGTTTTCCTCAAAGCACCGTACCGCTTCTATGGCCTGTCGATAGAGCAAACGCGTTTTTACTTCATCGAGCGTGGGTTGGTGTGCTGCTTGTGGGAATAGGTCTTGCAGGCCCGGCCAGAGCTTTTTGCTTCTGTCGTCGCTGTACTCATAAAAACCGGCTTTAGCTTTCTTGCCGAGTCGACCAAGGTCAACGAATTGTTTGGCGACTTGATAACTGGTATCATCCTCGCGAATGGCTCCGTCTTTGATACCCTGGCTGGCAATTTTATAGACCAGATCCAGCGCTACTTCGTCCGTTACGGCCAGCGGGCCAACCGGCATCCCGGCATCTTTCCCCCCGTTTTCAATCAGGATCGGGTTTACGCCGTCTTTCAATAGCTCCATTCCTTCGGATGAATAGGTGCCAAAACAGCGTGACGTATAGAAACCGCGTGAATCATTGACGACGATAGGCGTTTTACGAATCTTGCGAGTGAAATCAATGGCTACCGCCAGCGCATGGTCAGATGTTTGTTTGCCCATGATGATCTCCACGAGCATCATCTTGTCGACGGGCGAGAAGAAGTGAATACCGATGAAATTCCCGGGATTTGCCGCTGCCTGAGCCAGCCCGCTGATGGGTAGGGTAGAGGTGTTGGAACCGAAAACATGGAGGCTATCCTGCGCCAGCATCGGTTCGGCTTCTTTGGTGACCTGCGCTTTCAACTCCCGGTTTTCAAATACGGCTTCAATGATCAGGTCGCACCCCTGCAAATCCTGTACATTGGCCGTGGGTTTGATCAGGTTCAGGATACCGTCCACTTTTTGCGGATCGACTTTACCACGCTCAACCCCTTTTTGAAGCAACTCCCGCGAATAGTCTTTTCCTTTCTCGGCCGCTTCGACCGATACATCTTTCAAAATAACCTCAATCCCAGCCTGCGCCGATACGTAGGCAATGCCCGCCCCCATCAGGCCCGCGCCCAGAATGCCAAGCTTTTTGACATCGGTTTTTGGTTGATCTTTTGGGCGGCTGGCTCCTTTGTTGGCTTCGTTCATCCCCAGAAACATCGTCTGGATAAGGTTCTTGGCTACTTTTGACGTTGCCACCTTCACAAAGTGCCGTGCTTCGATCATCAGGGCCCGGTCGATGTTGACCTGCAAGCCCTCGTACACACACGCCATAATTTCGAGCGGGGCGGGGTAGTTGCCTTTGGTTTTATCCATAAGCATAGCCGTTCCCATGGCAAACGTTTGTGCCCCCACCGGACTCTGAACATTGCCGCCCGGAACCTTGAAATTGTCCTTCCCCACAATCTTTCCGGTTTTCCGGTCGATCTCGTCCCAGGGCTTCAGGGGCTTTGACCGGGCGGACGTTCCGTTCGCGTCGATCCAGGCGCGGGCCTTGTCCATCATCTCGGCTGGCGTGTCGGCGATGTCGTCGATCATGCCCAGGTTCATGGCTTCCTGAACGCCCACTTTTTTCCCTTCCAGAATAAGTGGCAGCGCAGCCTGAATGCCCAGCATACGGGGCAGCCGTTGGGTTCCACCGGCTCCCGGCAACAGGCCAATCGTCACTTCGACCAGACCAATCTGTGTCTTTGGGTTTTTCAGGGCTATGCGGTGGTGGCAGGCCAGACAGATTTCATAGCCGCCACCCAGTGCGGTGCCGTTAATGGCCGCTACGGTAGGCTTGCCCGATGTTTCGATGCTGCGAAAGACACGGTTCAACTCCGTCGATACTTTCAGCATCTCAGCAGGGGGGCTATCGTTAGCGCGAAGAATCATTTTCAGATCAGCACCGGCCACGAACTCAGGCTTTGCGGAGGTAATAATCAGACCTTTAACCGACTCATCGGCAAAGGCGCGTTGTAGAGCCGCTTCAAATTGTGGGATCGACTCGTCGTTGAGAACGTTCATAGGTGGGGAGGTCATCGCCCACGAAATAATGGCTATATCCTGGTCAACGGTGTAAGTAATCATGCTTGAGAAGTTTGTTGTATTTTTACCGAAAACAAAAACGATATGGGGGCTATAAGACTTATTCAGAAACCAGAGAACGGCCAGTTGATTATCAATGTACCAGACGATATGCGCGATCAGGCTTTAGTTATTGAGTTTCGTCCCGTTCGTGAGAACGAAACACAAACGCTTGCCGAAGCATCTCGTGCATTCTTTGAAAAACTTCCCGCGCCGGATCCATCAATCAACTGGGATGAGTTTAACGTCTATGAACAATAAAGTTTTTCTAGACAGTTCTGTTCTTGTTGAATGGGCTAAAAAGACGCAGATTGAGTTGTATGAATATTTATCCACTACTGACTACACGCTTTGTGTTAGCCAAATAGTACTTAGTGAGTTTACATATTACTGGCTGGCCATTGAAGGAAAGAAAGCACCGACTACGCTAAAACGTGACGGGGCTATCTCTAAAATTATTGGCGTGTATAGTCCATTTGATCTTTTAACTAAGCTGACTTTTCTAGAACCCGGAGATGATATCCTTCCCCTTTACCTACGCTATATGGAGCAGTACGATTTACTCCCTAATGATGCGCTCATTTTAGCCGCCTGTAAACTTGGTGGAATTACCCAACTTGCCAGCTACGACGCTGACTTTGCGCCCGCTTGTCTGGGCGAAGGTATTCAGCTTATCCGTTCGGTTAGCGATATAGTGCCCTAATTAACCCGTTCAAAAATCGTGGCAATGCCCATGCCGCCCCCAATGCAGAGGGTCGACAGACCGAACTGCTTCCCCGAACGTTCCAGTTCATCAAGTAGTGTAGCCGAAATAATGGCTCCGGTTGCACCCAGCGGATGACCCAACGCAATGGCCCCCCCGTTTACATTCAGCTTGCTGTGATCCACGCCGAATTCTTCCATGAAGAGCAACGGCACAGCAGCAAAGGCTTCGTTTACCTCGAACAGATCAATATCGCTGATGCTCATGCCTGCCCGCTTGAGCACCTTGCGCGTGGCGGGAACCGGACCCGTAAGCATGATTGTTGGCTCAGACCCTACAATAGCGAAGGTTTTGATTCGGGCACGGGGTTTCAGCCCCGTCATCTCGCCAAACTCCCGGCTTCCAATGAGCACTCCGGCGGCTCCATCGACAATTTGCGAGGAGTTTCCGGCATGGTGAACGTGGTTGATTTTGTCGTATTGCGCGTATTTGAGTAACGCAAGGGCATCTAAACCCATCTGCCCCATTGCCTCGAAAGCAGGCTTGAGTTTACTTAAACTTTCAGCTGTAGTGCCGGGCCGAACACCTTCGTCGCGGTCGAGCAGCGTCATCCCGATTTCATCTTTGAGGGGAACGAGCGTTTTATGGAAACGATTGTCGGCCTGAGCGGCAACCGCCCGGCGATATGACTCAGCCGCGAACGCATCTACATCCGACCGAGAATACCCATATTTGGTAGCAATCAAATCGGCTGAAATGCCTTGCGGAACGATAGTATGGCGAGCGACAATCTGGGGATTCATGAAAATAGCTCCCCCATCGGAGCCCATCGGCACTCGTGACATAGATTCCACACCACCGGCTACAATCGCATCGACCTGTCCCGACATCACATAGGCTGCGGCCATATTGATAGCCTCCAGCCCCGACGAGCAGAACCGGTTGAGCTGCACCCCCGCCACCGATTCGTCGTAACCGGCTTCGAGCGCGGCTGTACGGGCAATGTCGGCTCCCTGTTCGCCAATGGGCGTTACGCAACCCATAATCACATCATCGACAAGGGAGGTGTCGAGCTGGTTTCGGTCGCGGAGTTCACGCAGTACGCTGGTGAGAAGTTGAATGGGCTGCACATCATGCAGCGAACCGTCGCTCTTCCCCCGGCCCCGGGGTGTGCGAACGACATCATAAATGAAGGCTTCAGCCATAATTTTGTCGAAAAATTAGTATGCATGCATACGGTTTTCTGTCAAACAAAAGTACGGTAAAAGCTGAATGTGGCAATAGGGGTAAGGTTAAATTTAAGAAAATGTAATGTGGTTTTGGGGATACAATTGTATGAAACAGCCTCTGGCCGTTTGAGTTAAAGAGTAATTGCCAGCGAACTGGTAACCTGCTTTTAACTCAAACAGCCAGAGGCTGTTTGGGACAGAAACTATGTTATTATTATTTATCCAGGACCACAGTCTCACCAACAAGATAAGCACCCGACTCGGTTACTAAGTTATACACTTCCTTTACCGACCGAATCGCCTTTTCTGTTTGCACTACGTTGTAGGCAGCAACGCTATTTGTTGTCGCATCGTACCGGTACAGAACATCGCCAGCTTTCACCTCACCCAATGCTTTACGGCCCGAGGCCGTCAACACTGGGTGATTGGCCGTTGCTTCCAGTAGAGTTGGCGCGGTAAGCCCGTTATGATTGTCGGCGGTTAGTTCGTTTGCCGAAGTCAGCCATACGCCAGCCAGCGCAAAGTCGCCATTGCTGTGAGTGTCTACTTTGGTGACAGTGGTTGGCGTGAGGGTTTTCGTTTTGGCATTGTAGCCCAATACAACGTCGCCCGCTTTTATCGTGCTGATGGTTTTAGATGAACCGTCAGCCAGTGTCACGGGCGCATCAGCAGCAAAACAGAAGTTGTATTCTTCCTTTTTCTTGGTGCCGCCCTCTTCGGCCTTACCCGCTCCACCCGACAGTAA
>CAXTJJ010000215.1:0-9475 GCA_964244155.1 uncultured Spirosoma sp. | reverse complement strand
AAATCCTGCAAAACAACTTGTTTTGCAGGATTTTTTTATGCCGCTGTCACGCGTTAAAATTGCGTTTGCTGACGGCTGCCTCCGTTGGGAAATCGGCGGGGATGGGAATGTCGACTTTGCCTGTGGCCGCCCACTGAGCACCCCGCTGCAGGCAAGTGATGAAGCCAACACATTCGACCGAATAATCGATGTGGCCAAGGGGCGTATGGAAAATCCGACCTTTGCCGTAATTAATGGTCATCAACATAGGCTCGTTTCGGTCAGTGCCTTTGTTCTCTTTGGACGAAAAAGCCGTTGCCAGCACGGTCATTTTCTCGGCAGGGCCCCGTAGTCGGTCATACATTTCGTCTTTGGTGTGCATCCAGGTTAGCGGCATGCCTTTCGTTATGGGGTGTTTGGTATCCCGGATTGTTATCAAAAACTCGTTCTGCGCCCCGTGCGATCCGGCTTGTCCAGGGGCTGTATCTCTGATGAGATTTCCGGCTTTATCATAATACACATAAGGGCCATCTTTTTCAGTACGGTCGCCCCAACCGCCCAGGCCAATCATTTTGTTGTAGGCAGGCCACAATGGAAATGAGTTGTCGGCGGCATGAACAACCACCAGACCACCGCCATTTTTCATAAATTTCTCGAAGTCAGCCTGGGCTTCATCAGACCAGGGCGCGGCATTCCAGCCAAAATTGCAAACCACGAGGTCATACTTGGAAAAGTCGGGGTGGAAGCTGGAGTCGGCTCTGGATTTGGGTAAAGCTTTGGTGTTTCCGACGCCCGGAATTTTATACTTTTCGATCAGGTCACCTCCGTTCCAGGTATAATAGGACCGCTTTACATCGACCGAGAATTTGCCCGTTTCTTCGAGGTAGCGCTTCATCATAAAGGTAATTTTAGGCCACTGCTCATGGTTATTCTGCCCATCCACAATCAGCGTTCGGATTACTCTGGCGCTGCCCTGCTTATTTACTTGCGCCTGTGTGCTATTGACCACAAGGGCGAAAAATAGCAATAAAAGGCCGTATGTTGATTTCATGCGAACGAGTGTTGGAGTATAATTGATCATCATAAAACTGGGTCGTCAAGTGGGTACTGCACACATATAGATTATAGGGTTTAAACCAGTTAACTGCTTATATCTACTTTAATTCTATACCCCTTTCTCCTGGATATTCAGACGATGAAGCTCTGGTTTTTCGCTGAACCTATTTTGTCTACCGATAAATAAAGCAAGATCAAATTCTTGACAGTCAAGTATTTACTTTACTGTATCCAAACTCTTATTAGCCATGCCTACTACCTTAACGCTTGACGATTACCAACAGGCCGCAAAAAGCCTGAACACCGAATTAGCCGTTATTAAGGCGGTGACCGAAGTTGAATCTGGTGGACGTGGATTCCTTGCCGATGGGCGCGTGGTGATTCGCTTTGAACCACATTTATTCCACCGCTATACACAGGGTAAGTTCGATGCATCTCATCCACAGTTAAGTTTTAAAAAACTCAAATCGGGTTATCCAAAAAATGTAACCCATAGCTGGGAGCTATACAATGAGGCAAAGGTTCTGAATTTGCAGGCAGCTCGTATGGCCTCTTCGTTTGGTTTGTTTCAGATTCTGGGTTCAAACTGGCCCGATTGCGGCTGTAAGTCTCTACCCGAATTTGTAGCACGCATGTCTAAATCTGAAGCCGAACAGCTTAATTTGTTTTGCAGTTTCATTAAAAACCAGGGGCTGAATGATGAATTGCGTGACCATCAGTGGGCACGGTTTGCCCGAATTTATAACGGTAAAGATTTTAAACTGATGCACTACGACACGAAGCTAACCAACGCTTATAAAAAATTCAGTGTGTAAAACAGCAAAAACCAGACGTTCGCCAGAAGCCAGACTGGATTAGCACAGGGCTAATCCACTGACTCGATCAACGCCATTTTTTGCTTATTGCCTTTAAATATACGGCTGCTTACCTACCGCTCAGCTTGCAACAGACGCTTGTTGAGTCTGGGCTTTAACCACAAAATCAGGGCATTCCCCAAGCTTAAAAGGCTATTCCGCTTTGTTGATTTTGTTATGCAATGCCGGTTAGAGAAATTTAAGACAGAATATATAAATAGGCAGACAGGATGGTATACAGTCGGGAAGTATACTTTGACGGGGCTCCGCCTTCTATCCCTCTCATCATAGAAGTGGTTCAACAACGGACAGGCATTCAGGCGACCTACTTGACCAACAAGTGGCTGGTTACAAACCCGGTTGACCCAAACGACGTGTTTAGCCTTTATCAGGAAGGAGAAAGCAGCCTTTTACTTTTGAACGAGGGAACGGAGACAGCACTCTTCCGAGCAACGTTGTATACACTGCTGGAAATGGGAGGCTATTACCAGGATTGGTTTGAGTAAGCCTTAGGTATTGAGTCATCAAATCCGCTTATCTCCACCATCAAGCTGCTGATAATCAAATAACAATCTTGTAAAGTATGCTTTCGTACCCAACAGAACTTGGGTAATGGTCTAGGCTATGGGCAAGCCTTTTTTGAGAATTGGTTTGCAAATACTACAGTTTCTCTACAGATTTGATTATTAATCTTACCATCTTATTTTTCGGTTATTGCCTAGGTAGTTTAACAGCACGGGTAAGCCTTGTCTGAGTACTTCATAAATAATTTTCGATCAGCATATGGAATCTGACCAGAGTCACCACCAAAAGATGGTTTTTCCTCTTTTGGTGGTAGAAGACAACAAAGATCATCAACTATTAATTGGCTACTGCTTACGCGCTAAAATCCCTCAGGCGGAGCCAATTTTTGCGTCTACGGTTCAGGAGACGCTTACTTTTTTGAAAATTGCGTTTGCCCATCAAAAGACGTTTCCTCGTCTGGCCATTCTTGATCTCTATTTGCCTCGGTTGACGGATGGATTGGAGTTGTTGAATCAACTACGAACTCGTTACCCGCTTCTTCCCGTCATTATCCTGAGCAGTCAGCCCGACCAAAGTCTTGTTAATAAAGCCTATCAATTAGGTGCTCATTCGTTCCTGGGCAAACCCCAGAGTCTGGAAGAATGGGAGCACCAGTTTCAATCCCTGAAAGATTACTGGTTTAACACCGTAACATTATCCAACTATAATATGACGGCTTCGGGCGAAAGTTGAGCATCTTTTCCAATACGTATTTCGATGGTCATCGAAATACGTATTGGAAAAGACAGGTAATGAAACGGGCAGCTAAGTCATACTGATTAACTATTTTTCTGAGAATTAGCGCTTTACCTGCCCTGGTAGCGGAGCGGGCTTTGCTTCCAGTACGCGTACTGGTCCCAGCAGACCTGATGGCAACAGGGGCGCATCGGCCTTGTAGAAGGGTAGTGTGGTGAACGTAATCTTACTGGTTACACTGGCGGTCCCGTCGCTCCGGCGAACCGGTTCGGGTTGTGCATCCCCAATCAGGCGGTTGACCCATAGGTTCGTAACCTTGACCTGAAGGGTATTCCGGCCCGAGTGTAATGCCTCTGCGATGTCGATCCGGAAGGGTTTCTTCCAGACCGTCCCCACTTTTTTGCCATTGACGATCACTTCGGCAATGTTCTTCACATCGCCCAGATCCAGTATGTACGACGCGTTCTTAGTCACCGCTGGCATATCAAAGGTGTTATCGTAGGTGGCCGTTCCCGAAAAGTACTTAATGCCTGGGTCGGTATTATCGGTCAAGGACGCCAGCGTATTGAATGTGGCCTGCTGAGGGGCGCCCCGGCCTTCCTGGAAACCAACTTTCCAGGGGCTGGCTATGCTCACAACGGACGATTCCGTTAGGGCAGGTTTGGTAAATGAGGCCACTGTCTCCCTGTCGTGAAACACGATGAAATACGCTTGCCACGACTCGAACTTAAGGGGCACTATGGTCCGTCCATTTTTGATCTGGTACGATACGGTTTCCGTTTTGCCAGTTTCAGGGTTCCACAATTGAGGGATTTTATCAGTTACCCGGAAGCTAACGGTAGCCTCATTTGGATTCTCGCTGCGGTTGTCGAGCCAGTAGAGATCAGACGGTCGGAATGCCGCACCAACACCGTCGCCAGTGGTTTGGCGGTGTACGTACAGTATCTTCGCTTTCGCCCCGGAAATGTCAACATCCTTTTGAATGTTTATGCCCGTCAATACAGCCTCCAGCGGCTTGGTCGACACATTCGGGTTACTCCAGATCTGGTTCACCAGCGTAGTAAATTCCGTTTGGTTATCGCTCAAACTAGGCGAGCGTTCGGGTTTAATACCGGCCACTCTCATGCCTGCGTTTACTAATTCGCCCAGCTTTCTGAGCACAGGCAGGGTCATCGTTCGCGCCGAAGAATCCAGAACCAGCAAACGGTACGTCTGTCCGCCCGGCGTATTGATTTTACCCCCGGCTACCTGCAAGGCATTTTTCAAAACGGTTGCGTTGGCGAAGTCAAACTCGTAGCCAGCCGGAATGGCAGGCAGTTTTTGCGTGTATAATTGCGTGATATTGTTATTCTCGCCGTAGTAGTAGAGCACATCTACAACGGGTTTGCCCTGTTGTAACAGGTAGCAACTGCGCCCCAGATAATCCATCCAGACATTGGCCTGCTCGGCCCAGGTTTCCTGCCGGGTAAAGTACTGCCCGAAGGGGCCAAGTGAAATACCGGGCTTTTTGTCATCCAGCGGCTGGTGTACCGATGTATGCACCACAAAACGGTTCAGCCCCGATGCCATTTCCAGGTCGGCGGTACGTTTTAGCTTCTCGGGATGCCAGCTGAATGCATTACCAACGGAAGTCATCGACTCGGCCGCTACCAGATTCTGCCCGTAGATATGGGCCACTGAAGCGGCTTCCCGGATATCCGCTTCGCTGCGAACTTCCTCGTTTGCACCGCCAGCCAGGCTACCTGGTGTCCACATCGCCGACATTGGAATATCGGCTTTCCGTTTCACGTCCATGCCATCGGCGAGGTAAATACGGCCACCTTCATGCGATTCGGTGTAACGTTTCATGCCGCGTGCGTGTAGTGCATCACCAATTACTTCGTAGTGATTTTCGACGATCAACTCACCAATGGTCTTCCGAAAATCCCACAGGAACTTCTCGCTGGCCTCAGCATTCTGTATGATCCGCCCCGTCAGCACCGGGAGCCAGGGTTTGATGTCGTACCCCCGCCGTTTCTGGAACTCCTCAGGCATAGCCTTTGTCCAGGTCATGTGACCTGCTTCGTAGCTGTCCAGCACCATGTATTGCAGCCCCTTTGCACCCATTTGGCCACCGGTGGCATCTTTATACATGTCCAGATACGTTTCGATGTACTTTTTGACCGCCACCTTATCCAGTTTGTCGACCTCCAGGCCAGTGGCTTCCGGCGAAGCGGGGTGGTTTTGTCGACCCGTAATCGAATAGCCCAGCCGCATCACTACCCAGTCCCCGGTAGACGCTGCCCCAGCGGATGCTGCCCCGGTTGGAGGGGTCCAGTTCAGTGTGCCATCGGCACTCATTTTGGCAGTCAGGTCCACTACATCCTGAGTTGGAATGGCGTCGGCATTGGTTTTCACAAGCGAATGAGTGCTCTCTCTCCAGGGGCGGAAACCGGCTTTTTCTTCAAACAGGTCCACACGATCGGTATTGTATAGTACCAGTTCGGCTATAGGTACCCCTTCTGGTTTGGCAGGTTCTGAGCTACCCCCGAACATCCCGCCGAAGGGACTTCCCTGAGGAGCCAGGGTTTTAAACGTTACCCGGAAGTACCTACCGGTGGTGGGTACAATTCCCATCGTGTTTTGGGGTACTGTACTGCCTTTAATCATTACAACATCCCGAAAATTAATACCATCGTCGCTCACTTTCAGCGTTCGGTTGTCGGGTGCCCCATTAAACTCGGCCAACGCTCCCCCGCTACTGGCCCCTACCAGGGTAAACGCCTTAACTGTTTGGGGGCTGTCAAATTCATACTGAATCCACATATCCTGCCCCACTTCCATAGGTGGAAGCATACTGGATTTAGCCAGATCCCCGTCGATCAGGTCGGCTAGAGTGAACGTGCCTCCGCTCGACGTGATTTTAGGATTCAAGGAAGCCAGCGACCTCTCGTTTGCCGGCAGTCGATAGGCTATGACAGCGGCATCGGCGTAGTAGGTAGGCAAGTTGGCGGGCGGACCACCAAGCATACTACCTCCCATGGATACATTCTGAAAACTGCCTGTCGTAGTTGGCGGCTGGGGGAGTTTACCCGAAAACGGTTTTCCGCCTGGCACCCGTGTTTCAGACCAGACGTATTTTTTCATGGCGTCGCTGGCAGGCACCCAGGGGCCGCCCGTTACGCTCCAGCCCGGCGAACCGGCAATAGCCATCTCAAGCTGGAGTTTCTGAGCCAGATCGGTGGTATGTTTAAAAGCATCTTTCCATTCCGGAGTCATGAACACTAGCTTTTTGGGTGTCACGGCGGGCGTAAACAGGCTGGCGTCGAAGTTCTGAAACCCGCCGATACCCACACGATTCATCCACTCCAGGTCTTTAGTGATGCCCTCTTTGGTAATGTTTCCGTTCATCCAGTGCCACCACACACGGGGTTTGGCTGAATTGGGAGGGGTCTGAAAGCCTTTTTGGAATACCGAAGGCTGGGCGAATGCCAGTACCGGAAGCATACAGGCCAGAAAGGTAATTTTTTTCATAGGGAATTAGGGTTATTAGAAAGTAGTCAGTTGCTATTAATAGATGCTTTCACCAATTACCTGCCTGAAAAGCCCACAGGTAGTTACTATTACTTATATCTGCCGGAGACAAGATGTTGGCATTCAAGCGTTATTGTTGTGGTATTTGATACCATCCGGATCAAATCTGTTTCCCATTCGCGTTGCACCCGAATCCATAGGTTGGTTGCCCGAGTCGACCTTGCGAAAACACCTGAACAGGCGTACCTTTCCTGAACAGTGATTATCCCCGGCACTCTCCTTATCTTACAGCTTTCCCATCTATGATCAGCAAATGAAACAAGCATGCATTACCGTATTTTTTTTGCTTCAGGCCGTTTGCTTACGAGCGCAATTCAAGGCCGTTTTCACGGTTCAGGCCAATACCCCGGTAGCCACGGTAGCCCCCACTATGTGGGGAATATTTTTTGAAGATATTAACCTGGGTGCCGATGGCGGCTTATATGCAGAATTGGTTAAAAACCGCTCCTTTGAATTTGATGCTCCCTTAATGGGCTGGAAGATCAACAGTACCAAAGATGTTATGTATGGCTTTTATTTCGGGTCGGCTATTCAGATACTGAACCAGCCCGATAAAGCAGCCACAAACCCAAGGTTTATGCGGCTCACGCTCCACAACACATCGAAAGGTGAACTTAGCCTGACCAATGAGGGGTTCCGGGGCATGGGTATCAAAAAAGATTTACGGTATGATTTCTCCGTTTTATATCGCCAAACTTCGGCAACGGCAAAACTGCATGTGGAGTTGATTTCTGAGAAAGGCGACATCATTGGTTCGGCGGTGTTAGCGCCTGAGCAGACCGATAATCGCTGGCATAAAGGCGAAGTAAGTCTGACCGCTTCGGCAACGGACCCTAAAGCCAGCATGAGGCTCTGGTTTGACGGTAACGGGGTGTTAGATCTGGACATGATTTCGTTGTTTCCATCCGACACCTGGAAAAGTCGGAAAGGGGGTTTACGGGCCGATTTGGTCAAGATGCTGTCCGACATGAAGCCGGGGTTTGTTCGCTTTCCGGGTGGTTGTATCGTGGAAGGTCGAGACCTGGCACAACGTTATCAATGGAAAAAAACGATTGGCCCGCCTGAGGAGCGAAAACTCACGATCAATCGCTGGAATAACGAAGTGCAGGCACGACCAGCACCCGATTATTTCCAATCCTATGGGCTTGGCTTCTTTGAGTATTTTCAACTCTGCGAAGACTTGGGTGCCGAACCATTGCCCATTCTGAATTGCGGCATGGCGTGCCAGGTCAACACCGCCGAGCTTACACCCATCGAAAGCCTGGACCCCTATGTGCAGGACGCCCTGGACCTCATCGAGTTTGCCAATGGTAATACCACTACACCCTGGGGAAAGCTGCGGGCCGATCTAGGCCACCCCGCTCCCTTTCAGCTAAAGATGCTGGGCGTTGGTAATGAAAACTTTGGCGACTCCTACATCGAACGCTTTACCCTTTTTCAGGCAGCCATAAAGAAACAGCATCCTGCCATAAAACTGGTTGGAAGCACTGGCTTATTATCCGCTGGCGAGATGTTCGATCCAACCAATACTGCCCTGCGCAAATTGAACGTCGAACTTGTGGATGAACATAATTACAGTGATCCCCAATGGTTTTTGCAGAACGCTAAGCGATATGATTCATACGACAGAAAACCCGCCACGAAGGTATTTGTCGGTGAGTATGCAGCCCAAAGTGTCGGCATGACCAACCTAAACAATAAAAATAACTGGCGGACGGCGCTTGCCGAAGCCGCGTACATGACCGGACTTGAGCGAAACGCCGACATAGTTCAGCTGGCATCTTATGCTCCACTGCTGGCCCATGTCGAGGGTTGGCAGTGGAAACCTGACCTCATCTGGTTCGATAATCTGAGCGTTATGCCTACCCCCAATTATTACGTGCAGAAGCTCTACGCGACCAACAAAGGAAACCAGGTAGTCCCTATGCTCTATAAAGATAAACTGCCTGCCACAGGTCAGGATAGTCTTTATGCGTCGGCAACTATCGATAAAGCAACCAGTGAATTAATCCTGAAAGTTGTGAACACGGCTGGCAAGTCTAAAGTGGCCGAAGTAAACATCCGGGGGGCCAAAAAGATAGCCTCGAAAGCCAACGTTCTGACGTTACAAAACAACAATCTGGAGGCAGAGAATACGTTGTCGTCACCTGGGGTAGTGGCACCGGCAGAAACGACGTTCAACACAAAAAGCAACGCCCTCCAACTGGAATTGAAGCCGTACTCGTTATCAGTTATCCGCGTGAAACTAACCAATTAATTGTGCTCCGGTGTGTGAAATGCCACCCTGAAACCGGACATTGTCGAAAGGCTGAGAAAACCAGAAAGAGCATTTATCACTGAGCGAAAGGAAAAGAGGGTAGCCATACTGACTAGCCCTCTTTTCTCTGGCATAGCCTAGTTCTTAACCCGTAGCGCTGTTGACTCAAACATGTTCATCAGCGATCCTTTCAGATGGTCGTCGTCTACTTTGGTCAGCTCAACCGGGATTTCGCCAGCCTGCGCCGTGTCGAAATAGATGGTTAGTTTGGTGCCTTCTTCCACAATTTTAGTGATTGGCGTGACGGGCCGCGTACCCGTCGGATCTTTCAGTTCACCCGTCAGTTTACCGTCTTTTCGTATCAGGTCGGTAACCATTTTGGCATCACCTTCGGGTGTACCCACGATGGTGATCTCCCATTTACCCGCAAAAAAGTCAGTTGGCGGAGTCGCTTGCGAAAACCCTTTGACACAAACGCCCAGGAGGAAAATGAACA
>CAXTJJ010000214.1:0-9482 GCA_964244155.1 uncultured Spirosoma sp. | reverse complement strand
CCTATTAGTGATTAAGGTAACCCGCTCTAACACAGTGGTTGGCGACAGTATTAGCCTGTTACAAACCGGGAATATAGTAACGAACGCCACTGTCACCCTTTCAGAGGGCGACCGCACCGCTGTGCTACCCTATTACAAAGTTCACCCCTCTGCCGATTCAGCCTATAGTATCAACGCCCGGCTGTTCCCTATTGTGGCTGGTCGAACATACAAGCTTACGGTTAATACTGCCAATGGCCAGGTGGCAACCAGCACCTGTACCATCCCTCAAGCCGTTGACCCCAACACTATTACATTTGACTCCCTGGCTGAAACGCAAAATCGCAGACAAACCGAACGTTATTATGTTAAGGTGAACTGGCAAGACCCTGTTGGTGAGGGGAACGCCTATCAGGTTGCCGGCATTTTTAGATACACAACCGCAGTTAACGTTCGGGAGGAGAATTACAACAGCCTTTCGTTCGATGATGACTTTCGAGGGTTATTTACTGATGTTGAAATCGACGGCACGGTAATACCGTCTGGCAGGGCGTTTATAAACGCTAACTCATCGGCAAATGATTCGCAGACGGGCTTTTTCAACCAGTACAATACAGCCGCTGTAACGGTCAACCTATTGAGTGTTGAACAGTCGTATTACCGCTATCAGGAAGCTATCATTCGGCAACGCCGGTCGCGTAATAATCCATTTGCGGAGCCGGTTCTTATTCCAAGTAATATAGTGGGTGGTCTGGGCTGTTTTGCCGGATATAACAATTCGACGCTAACGTTGAAATTAAAGTGAAGTCGTGGAGTTGTGAAATAAGTGCTTTAAGTCATAGCTTCTATTCCAACTATTTCACGTACTCCACTACTAAAAATGGGTGGAGTTAGTGTAGAAAGGTTGCCCTTCTCTCCACTAACTCCACCCATTTCACTAATCAGCCAACTACACGCTCTGCGGTGCGCTGTGTATAATCTCGGTTTGCTTCCGAATCGACTCCATGTGGATAATCTTATAGATTTCTTCCACTAATTCAGGGTACAGATTCAGTTTCTTGCCCAGTTCGGTACGTGTTTTCAGAATTTCTTTCCAGCGATCAGGCTGGAACAGCGTTACGTTGTTATCGCGCTTGTATTCGGCCAGACGCTCAACAAGAGCCATACGAGCACCCAGCATCTCAACAATCTGCCGGTCTACGTTGTCGATGTTGCGACGTGACTGCTCCACAAAGCTCTGAAATTCCAGGTTTTGCGATTCAACCTGACGAATTTGCAGGTGATCGAGCATTTCGCCAAACGCTGTAGGCGTCAGCTGCTGAGCAGCATCACTCCAGGCTTTATCCGGGTCGATGTGCGATTCAACGATCAAACCGTCGTAGTTAAGGTCCATCGCCATCTGAGCCAATTCGTTCAGATAAGCCCGTTTGCCTGCCATGTGGCTAGGATCGCCAATGATTGGTAACTGGGGGAAGATAGACTTCAACTCGATAGCCATCTGCCACATCGGTACGTTACGGTATTTGCTGGCTTCACCCGTTGCAAATCCACGGTGAATAGCACCCAGCTTGGTAATACCGGCTCCGGCAAGACGCTCAAAAGCACCTACCCATAGAGCCAGATCAGGGTTTACTGGGTTTTTCACCAGTACAGGCACATCAACACCGCGAAGAGCATCAGCAATTTCCTGTACGTTAAATGGATTAACGGTGGTGCGGGCACCAACCCACAGAATATCAACACCATATTTCAGAGCCAGTTCGATATGCTCGGGCGTGGCTACCTCAACCGCAAACGGAAGGCCCGTTTCGGCTTTGGCGCGCTGAATCCAGGGCAAGGCGGCTTCGCCCATACCTTCAAAACTACCCGGCCGGGTACGGGGCTTCCAAACGCCCGCGCGAATTACATGAACCGCGTCCAGTGCTTTCAACTGGCGAGCGGTTTCAACTAATTGATCTTCGGTCTCGGCACTGCACGGACCAGCAATGATCAGAGGCTTGCCGTTGGTATCAATCCACGATCCAAGCGGCTCTACGGCTAATTCTACTTTCATACTAAACGCTTAATCTAAGAGTAATAACCTATTACCCTATGGGGAACTTTCAATTTAATTTTATGGTATATTTGTAAGGGAATTGGCTGTTTTTCAAGCCGGTTCCTTCATTTGTCTATAACCGTTTTTAGTTTGTCGAATCAAGCCGCGCCGGCATTTAACTGATTGACCGAAATTTCGTTATATATTTCGGTCGTGTTAGCCGACACGCACTTAAGTTATGCTAGTAGCACCGCCCAAACGGAGCACTGATATGTCGAACCGAAGTAATCTAATGCCGGAGACTGTCCAGGGCCTTACAGACTTAAAGTCGAGCATCCGCCCCCTTTCATTTGAGGACACTTCGATTGCTTTTTCGTCCCAGTCGGACTTTAAACTCCGAAAGACTTACTGGTTATTTGCGTTGATGAATAAGGGATGGTTGGTAAATTTAGGGACTTTTTTTATAAAGATTGCCCTACGTTTACGTCTCCCGATCAAATTCCTCATTAAAAGCACAATTTTCGGTCAATTTTGTGGGGGAGAGAGCATTCAGGACTCAGAAAAAACAATCCAACATCTACATGATGTTCATGTAGGAACCATTCTCGACTACTCTGTTGAGGGTGAGGAAACTGAAAAAAGTTTCGACGAAACAACCCTCGAAATTCTTCGTACCATCGAGCGGGCCAGCGAATCTGACGATATTCCTTTTTCTGTCTTTAAAGTAACTGGTGTTGCCTCAACCGACTTACTTGAAGCGATTCAAATTGGCGATTCGCTTAACAAGGAGCAAAAAGCTGATTTTGACCGGGTTATGAAACGCGTCGATACCATTTGCCAGCGGGCCAATGAGCGAAACGTACGTGTTTTCATCGATGCTGAGGAAAGCTGGATTCAGGATACGATCGATACCCTGGCTTATGAGATGATGTACCGCTATAACCATGAGCGCCCCATTGTCTACAACACCTACCAGATGTATCGTTGGGAAAGCATGGCTCACCTTCGGCGCGATACTGCTGAAGCACAGGCAAAAGGCTATTACCTGGGTGTGAAGCTGGTGCGTGGCGCGTATCTGGAAAAGGAACGGCTTCGTGCGCACGAAGAGGAGTATCAGGACCCAATCCAGCCAACAAAAGAAGATACAGATCTAGCCTTCAACGAGGCTATCGACTTCTGTTTGCAGAACCGCGAAACCATCTCTATATGCCTGGGCACCCACAATGAGGAAAGTTGTCAGCATTGTGTGCAGCTCATGAAGGAAATGGGTATTCAGCCTAATGACGAGCACATTTACTTTGCCCAACTGTTGGGTATGAGCGACAATATCTCATACAACCTTGCTAATGCCGGGTATAATGTCGCTAAATATGTGCCTTATGGCCCTGTCGAAGCGGTAATGCCGTATTTGTTTCGCCGGGCAGAGGAGAACAAGTCAATTTCCGGCCAAAGCAGTCGGGAGTTCTCCCTGATTAGTAACGAATTGAAACGCCGTAAAGGCTGTTAATAACCGAGTACACATACACAGCAAGGCCCCGGTCGACTGGTCGGTACCTTGCTGTATTTTTTAATATGATTCAGAAAAGCCCCTATAAGTATTTTCTGCTGACGCTGTTCCTGATTGCACTCGATCAGGGCGTAAAGCTGGCTGTACATTTCTACATGGCACCCGGCTTTGCGGGCCAGGTTAAAGTTGCTGGTGATTGGCTCAAACTTCACTATGTGCTGAATCCCGGAATGGCGTTTGGCATGCAACTGGGGCATGAATATGGTAAACTTTTATTAAGCATTTTCCGGCTGTTTGCCATGGTCGGGATTGGCTATTATCTGGTTAGCCTGGCCCACAGAGGTGCTCCGAATGGATTACTTTGGGCTATGGCAATGATTTTGGCCGGTGCTGTCGGAAATGTTATTGATAGCACGTTTTACGGTGTCTTTCTGAACAATGCCCCTTATGGATCACCGACGCCCTGGTTTCATGGGCAGGTGATCGACATGATTTTTGTTGACGTTTGGGAAGGCTTTATTCCCGAATGGGTACCTGTATGGGGCGGTCAGTATTATTCAACACCTATTTTTAATATTGCCGACTCCTGCATTTTTGTGGGTGTGTGTATTATCCTGTTTTTCCAACGTCGTTTCTTTGGCGAACCACCCATCGAAGACAGCCTTCTACCCCTTTCAGGCCCCGATGCTGTCGAAGCATCCGTATTACCTGCATCCGAATTACTTGATGAGAACCAGACACCTGCAAACGAAGAGACGGAAACGCCATCAGACGATCATCAACAGCCTACTCCTGAATCAGTTATGCCAGAAGAACCGAAGCGTTTGGAGTAAAATCTTGAGCAGTAAAAGTTAAAACAGGTTCTCTGGCAATGAACCTGTTTTAACTTTTCAAAATGGCTGAGAGACGAGCATTTTTTGTCATTCCGACGATAGGAGGAATCTTCAAGTTGCTCATTAGAAAAGCTTAAGATTCCTCCTATCGTCGGAATGACAAAAAATTACCCTTTTTTTACTACGAAAGAGTTTAACCAGCTTTATCTAAAGCAAAAGCCCGTAACTGATACAGATACGGGCTTTTTCATTAGCTGAATTTCTCCAATTTATCGGAGATACCTATACGCTACTTGCTACCACCTGCCTGTCCACTCGACAAGAGATTGAAGAATTGATCAAGTTTGGGTGTTATTATAATTTCGGTACGACGGTTCTGCTGACGGCCAACAGCGGTGCTGTTGTCATCTTTTGGAGCAAACTCAGATCGGCCACCAGCGGTCAGGCGCTCAGGTGCAACGCTAAACTTAGCTTGTAATGTACGAACAACCGACGTAGCACGCAAAGCACTCAAGTCCCAGTTATCTTTAATTGCTGCCGTAGAAATGGGTACAGCATCAGTATGTCCTTCAACCAGAATATCAAGTTCTTTGTGATCGTTGACGACTTTGGCTACTTTACCCAATACCGTTTCAGCTTTTGGCGTAATGTCATAGCTACCCGACTTAAACAACAGTTTGTCTGAGATAGAAACATAGACAACGCCTTTTTTCACTTCAACCTGTACATCCTGATCATTGATGTCGTCCAGTGAGCGTTTCAGGCTCATAACCAAAGCCAAGTTCAGAGAATCTTTGCGCTGGATGGTTGAATTAAGGTTGTTGGTGTATTTTGTTTGCTCGTTTAGTGTTTCGAGCGATTTTTTGATACTTTCAGCACCTGATTTACTAACAATCGACAAGTCCGACATCCGGTCAAGGAGATTGGTATTTGTCTTTTTCAGGTAATCAATTTGGGATTGCAAATCACTCACTTGCTTGTCTTTACCTTGTAAATCGGTGTCTTTAGCCGACAGTTGCGAACGCAACGTTGCTGTGCGCTGATCGCAGTCGTTCAATGAAGCAATGGCCTTATCACGGGCATCCTGCAAGGTTTTAATTTCGGCCAGGCGCTTCTTACTATTACAGGAAGCCAGCATTGCTACGGCCGCAAAAAGAATCAATACTCGTTTCATAGTACTGGAGGTATTAACAAATGTGTTAGGTTAAACGATAGAGGCTGTGAACGAATGGCGCTAATCGTCAATACAAAAGTAAGGCATTCTGGCGAATCGTCGCCACAGCTTTCTTCATGTAAAACAATTCTGCCGGATAATTTCCTCATCTACTTACTAATATTTTTAAAAAACTTGGATTTTGTTAAGAAACCATCACAAATGGCATCGGTAGTTTACTCTGAATCCCTGCTTATTGACCAGCATCACCTTTATGATTTATGAACAAGCTATTGATGACTATTTTGATTGGCGCAGGTATTACAGCGCAGGCTCAGTCGGCTAAAGAACGCATGTATGTTGGCACGTATTCCCTGCGGGGAAGTGAAGGTATATATGTATATGAATTTGACCGGAAAGTCGGCACTATGAAGCCGGTTCAGGCCGTCTCAAATGCCAAGAGTCCATCGTTTTTAGCCATTCATCCATCAGGAAATTACCTCTATTCAGTCAATGAAGGTGCCGATAAGCTTGGTGGGGTTAGTGCTTATGCCATTGATAAAGCAACGGGCAAGCTTCAATTCTTGAATGGCCAATCGTCACTTGGCGGGGGACCTTGCCATATTAGTATTGATCAGACCGGCAAAACTGCTTTTGTTTCCAACTACGGCGGGGGCAGTCTGGCCGTATTGCCAATCAATGCCGATGGTACGCTACGTGCGCCTACGGATAGTGTTCAGGATGCTGGCACCGGCCCGAATACACAACGTCAGGAACACGCTCATGTACACTCAGCTACTCTCGCGCCCGATAATCGCTTTGTCTATGTAGCAGATTTGACTACCGACAAGCTGAATATCTTTGATGTTGACGCAAAGGCAAGCACCGTAAAACCAGCCTCAACACCTTATGCATCCGTTAAACCCGGTTCAGGCCCGCGTCATTTTACGTTTCATCCAAACGGGAAATATGCCTATCTGGTAGAAGAACTGACCTCAACGGTAGCGGTGTTTTCCCGAAACGCCCAGACAGGTGCCCTAACGCTGCTGGACGATAATGTCAAAACACTACCTGCTGACTTTACGGGTCAAAATACCAGTGCGGATATCCATATAGATCCATCGGGCAAATTCCTGTATCAATCCAATCGGGGAGCAAATACTCTCGCCATCTTCGCGATTGGCACCGATGGCAAACTAACCAAAGTGGGCGACCAGCCTACCGAGGGCAAAACGCCCCGTAACTTCCTGATTGACCCTAAAGGTGATTTCGTGTTCGTAGCCCATCAGGATTCGGATAACATCACGATCTTTAAACGCGATCAGAAAACGGGAAAACTGACCTATACGGGTCAGTCAGTAAAGGTGCCTGCGCCGGTATGTGTTCTTATGGCAACTCGATAAACCGAAATAGAACACCCGATACGCTATGCATCAATTGCTTTATATACTGCTTGCCAGCTATAGCGTTTCGGTGGCAGCACCACGACCGTCTCAACGCACCATCACGTCGCCTAACGGACGAATCGCGCTGACGGTATCCGTTACTGACAGCGTTCGCTTTACGGTGAATTCGGTTGGTAAACCACTGGTTCGTCCATCGGCAGTTGCTATGACGCTGGCGGACGGGCGGACATTGGGGGTTGGCGTTCTGAAGCGGACTACCGTACGAATGGTACGGGACTCCATTCTGCCGTCTGTTGTGACGAAACGTCGGGTTATTCGGGATTGTTATGCTGAATTAATGTTGGAGTTCCGGGAAAACTATGCTCTTGAATTCCGGGCTTATGATGATGGCATAGCGTATCGGTTTCGCACCGCACTGGCCGATTCAATAACGGTTCGTAGTGAAACAGCCCGCTTTAATTTTGCGGATAACCCGACGGTTTATTACCCCGCCGTACAGCCCCGCCCCAATGAAGACCGCTTCCATACCTCCTTTGAAGAGCTGTACCAGATTCGACCACTAAACCAGATTCCGGATTCGGCCCTTTGTTTTTCTCCGCTACTGATTGCTCCGGCAAGCGGACCTCGGCTGGTGTTGACCGAATCGGATTTACTTGATTATCCCGGCATGTTTCTGGCCCGCGATGGTAATGAGCTCAAAGGAGTATTTGCCCCCTACCCGCTTGCCGAAAAACGGGTGGAAGCCGAGTATTCACAAGTTGTGGTAGCCAGACGGGCCGATTATATTGCCCGTACAACTGGTAAACGTACGTTTCCATGGCGGGTGCTGGTCATTGGCACAGATAAAGAACTGCCCGCATCCGATATGGTGTATCGGCTGGCAACACCAAGCCGTGTTCCTGATGCGTCCTGGGTTCGGCCGGGAAAATGTACGGATGAGTGGATCACCAATATCAATCTGTATAACGTGCCCTTCAGAGCAGGCGTCAATACAGACACATATAAATACTATGTCGATTTTGCCAAACGGTTCGGCTTCGACCGAATTCTGCTGGACGCGGGCTGGTCTGATAACAACGACTTGTTCAAGATTACCCCTGGTCTCAACATACCCGAACTGGTAGCCTATGCCCATTCGCAGGGCGTTCGTCTGAGTATGTGGACGCTGGCGGCTACGCTTGACCGCCAACTGGAACCGGCCCTAAAGCAATTTCAGTCGTGGGGTGTTGATTTCATTATGACCGATTTCATGGATAGAGACGATCAGAAGATGGTCAATTTCTATACCCGTGTTGCCGAAGCCTGCGCCCGAGCCAAGATCATGATTATGTTTCATGGTGCTTACAAACCGGCCGGTTTTGAGCGGACATACCCGAACGCCATTACCCGCGAGAGCGTACTTGGGTCAGAATACAATATCTGGAGTGCCAAAACGACACCTGACCATGATGTATTACTCCCGTTCATACGGATGGTGTCCGGGCCAATGGATTATGAACCGGGCATCCTTAGCAATGCGACTAAAGAACAGTTCAAACCCATTAGCGGACAGGTAATGTCGCAGGGAACACGCTGCCATCAACTGGCCATGTTCGTTGTTTACGATAGTCCAATCTCTATTTTTTCAGGAAATCCATCCCAGGCATTGCTGGAACCGCGTTTTATGGAGTTTTTGGGGAGCGTTCCGTCAGCGTTTGACGAGACACAGGTGCTCGACGCACAGCTTGGCCAGTATATCGTTACGGCCCGAAAAAAAGGGGATGACTGGTATATTGGCGGGCTCAGTAACTGGACTGCTCGAACGGTTTCGCTGCCACTCGACTTCCTGAACAATGACGCTTTTGACGCCGTCAGTTGTGTCGACGGGCCTAATGCGGATCGTAACCCCGTGGACTACCAGTTTACCACAAAGACAGTGGGCCGGAGTGACTCGTTACAACTGCATCTGGCACCGGGAGGTGGATTTTTAGTGCGTTTGCGAAAGAAATGATGCGACTGGCGTATTTTAGCCGAAAATCTTAATTTTTAAAAATTTTATTAATTCTAAAGCCCGATACTCAATGAAATATTGCATTGCTTTTTGCCTTATAGTGGCAGCCTTTGCCTTCACAGCTCCGACCAAAACAATCAAGCTGTTCAACGGCAAAGACCTGACCGGCTGGAAAATTTATGGCACCGAGAAGTGGTATGTCGAAAACGGTGAACTCATCTGCGAAAGTGGCCCGGATAAGAAGTACGGCTACCTGGCAACCGAAAAATTTTACAAGAATTTCGACCTGTCGCTGGAGTTCAAGCAGGAAGCGAACGGGAACAGCGGTGTCTTTTTTCGCTCCACGGTCGAAGGTACTAAAGTAAGCGGCTGGCAGGTAGAAGTAGCCCCACCAAATCATGACACAGGCGGAATTTATGAATCATACGGACGGAACTGGCTTGTACAGATACCTGATGAGAAAGAAAACATCCTGAAACCAACCGAATGGAATAAACTTCGTATTCGGGTAGAAGGCGACCATGGTCAGACTTTCCTGAACGGTACGCAAATGGTTGAAAAAAAAAAAAAAAAAATTGG